>NZ_CAXQGS010000127.1:0-72887 GCF_964223445.1 Cytobacillus sp. | reverse complement strand
GCGGAAGGTGCGAGATCCTCGAAAATGCTGGCGCATTTCCTTCGTGCGGTTGCTTATTCGAGGATGCTTATTCGAGGATGCTTATTCAAAGTCCTGCGGGAGTAGCGGGACAGGTGAGACCCCGCAGACGCGCAGCGTCGAGGAGGCTCACCGCCCGCCCCGCGGAAAGCGAGCAGCCTGGAGCGGAAATCAACGGACAACATTAATAGGCGAAAAACAACAATTTACACGAAAAGAGCTTTTTTTTAAAAAGATTATTATAAATAAGACAGGCATAATTTAGCATTCGTTTAAGCTGTGAAAACTTTGCAGTCAGTGTAAAAATGAAGGAATTGACGGATTCAGTCAGGATTTACAACTGTTTTCTTAAAGGGTATGATTTTTATAGAAAGATAATAGATTATGGGAGCGGAAAAATGAAAGAATTAACATTCAAATCTTACGACCAATTTCTCCAATTTAACGAGCATAAGGCGATGGAAAAAGCGGTCATGAAGGGACTTCAAGGAGATGAGCTGGAGAAATTCAAGCTTGAATTTCTGCAAAGAGCCAAAACCATGTGGAAAGAGTATGATTGTGATCTTTGGCTTCAAAAACACGGATATGTCATCATAAATGTCTGGAAAGACGGGAGCGGCAAAAGAAAAGTTACAAGAGGAAGGCCGAAAAAGCTAGATTCTGAAAAATATTTGCACACTGTTCATGTAAGGCTGGATGAGGAAACATATCGGCAGCTCACCAATCACTGCCAGGAGAATCAGATTGACGTATCTGAAGCTATTCGTGTTCTAATTAAAACACTATAGAAGCAAAAAATGGGGGATTCAACTTTTTGGTTTGAATCTTCTTTTAGTTTAAGTTCCCTTATTAAAGTGAAAATAAATTTAGACAATTACCGGAATTTACAATCTGCCTCTTTTCTTTTAATATTTTTTGTGATACATTAATTGTGTTAGTAAGTTGATAATCATTTTCAATAAACGAAAAAGCTATACATATCAAGGTTCTTTTTTTTGCTTTTTGATGATAATGATTATCATTATATTTAAAGTAGATTTAAAGATTTACTTCTACTCCTTTAATTGGAATAAAGGTCTTTTCAGTTGTTGAATTGATAATAAACATGTTATGAGGGTTATTAATGAGATTATGGATGTTAGGAATTGCAGCCATCGTTCTGTCTTTTATCTCACTGTTTATCGGTGCAATAGATATAACGCCTAAGGATCTGCTTAATTGGGAATCAGATGAAACACATATCTTCCTTATTAGCCGCATTCCACGGCTATTGGCGATTATATTAGCGGGGGCAGGGATGAGTATTGCCGGTTTAATTATGCAATCTTTAAGCCGAAATAAGTTTGTATCACCAACTACGGCTGGAACATTGGATGCAGCAAAGCTGGGTATTTTAATTTCCATGCTGTTTTTTACGAATGTAACCTATACACAGCAAGTTATTTTTAGTTTTGCCTTTGCTTTAGCAGGTACATTTCTTTTTATGCAGATCTTAGATCGTATAAAATTTAAAGATGTTATTTTTGTTCCATTAGTTGGAATTATGTATGGAAATATTTTATCTTCCATTACAACCTTCTTTGGATATGAAGCAGATCTTCTGCAAAATATATCTTCTTGGCTTATGGGAAGTTTCACTTTGATTATTGCTGGCCGTTATGAGCTTTTGTATGTTAGTATTCCGGCTATTATTTTAGCGTATCTATATGCGAATAAATTTACAGTAGCAGGAATGGGTGAAGATTTTGCGAGAAATCTAGGTTTAAGTTATAAGATGGTACTAAATATTGGCCTGATTCTTGTTGCGATTATTTCGACCACGGTTGTCCTTACTGTAGGGGTTATTCCATTTTTAGGTCTGATTGTGCCAAATATTGTATCTCTTTATTTGGGTGATAACTTGCGCAAAACGATTCCGCACACAGCGGTGTTAGGGGTTGTCTTCTTATTAATATGTGACATTCTAGGACGCATCATTATTCATCCATATGAAATTCCAGTTAATGTAACAGTGGCAGTGATTGGCAGTGCAATCTTCTTAACGATGCTGCTTAGGGGGAGAGCATATGCGAAATAGTACAAAACTGATAATATTAGCAGCTATTGCCATTGTGTTTGTTTTGCTATATGGCTTTTATGATATTAAAGGCGGCTTTGATTATGCTTTTCCAAAGCGTATGCTCCGAGTTACAGCGATGATTATAACAGGTATTGCGATTGCTTATTCCACAATTGTGTTCCAGACAATTACACATAATCGTATTTTAACACCTTCTATCATGGGCCTTGATTCTATGTATCAAGTAGTACAGACATTAATCTACTTCTTTGCAGGATCAATGTCAGTGTGGGTGTTAAATAAATACTTAAACTTTGGTGCAGCCATTTTTGCCATGGTCGTCTTTGCCTTGATTTTATATCGATTTTTATTCAGAGCTGATAAGCACCCAATATATTTTCTTCTATTAATAGGGATGATTATAGGAACACTCCTGGGAAGCTTTGTTACATTTCTGCAAGTATTGATTGATCCAGTCGAATATTTAAGCCTTCAAAGTCGTTTATTCGCGACCTTTACAAACGTAAAAGCGGAGTTATTATTTATTTCAATTGGCATCCTGTTCCTTGCATTCTTTTATGGATACCTTATTATGGATAAACTGGATGTTATGTCACTGGGCCGCGAAAATGCGATGAATCTAGGCATTAATTATGACGGTATGGTTATGAGAATTTTAATTTTATCGTCTGTTTTAATTGCCACATCTACAGCACTAGTTGGTCCAATTACATTCTTTGGATTAATCGTTGCAAACCTTTCTTATCAATATCTTGTGACGTATAAGCACTCTATTCATATATTGGGAGCCAGTTTAATCAGTATTATTGCATTGGTTGGCGGAAATTTCCTTGTGGAGCATATTTTTGAATTGCGTACAACATTAAGTGTCATTATTAATTTTATCGGTGGTATTTACTTTATTTATCTATTACTTAAGGAAAGTAGGGCAGCAGGATGATTGAAATCAAAGGATTAACAAAGCAATTTGGTAAAAAGCCTGTTGTAGAGGATGTTACGGTCACAATTGAGCCGGGAGCCATAACCTCTTTTATTGGACCGAATGGTGCTGGTAAATCAACACTTCTTTCTATGGTAAGCCGTTTATTGGAAGCAGATACAGGTGAAGTATTGCTCGATCAGAATAATGTGAGAAAGTGGAAGTCTTCGGACTTTGCAAAGAGAGTATCCATATTGAAACAAGCCAATTACCTTAATGTGAGATTAACGGTGCGTGAGCTTGTATCATTTGGGCGTTATCCCTATTCAAGAGGGCGTTTAACAGCTGAGGACGAAAATTTTGTTGATCAAGCCATTGAATACATGAATTTGGCTGATATGCAAGACAAATATTTAGATGAACTATCAGGTGGTCAAAAGCAACGGGCATTTATAGCAATGGTCATCGCGCAGGATACGGATTATATCCTGCTGGATGAGCCTTTAAATAACCTGGATATGAAGCATTCTGTTCAAATTATGAAAATTTTGCGCAAATTAGTTGATGAACTAGGAAAGACGGTTGTCATTGTTTTGCATGACATAAATTTTGCATCTGTTTATTCTGATCGCATTGTAGCGTTAAAAAATGGCAGGCTGATGAAAAATGGGCCGACCCATGAAATCATAAATTCTGATGTGCTTCGTGAAATCTATGATATGGATATTCCAATTCAAGAACAGAATGGCTGCAGGATCTGTGTCTATTTTAATTCGCATACATAAACATTGAAGTAATAAAAAACCCTGGAGAAATCTATCGTATTTCTTCAGGGATCAGCTTATTGCGTGTAAGATATTTGAAAAATTGGAAGATAATTTAAAAAAGTTCACAAAAAGTTATTGACTAATAAAGATTATTCGATAATAATTATCATCATAGTTGATAATGATAATCAATATCAATAAATAAATAATAAGGGAGAGTTAAGAAAGATGAAAAAACTATTTTTGGCGATGGTAGCAGCTATGGTATTATTGCTTGCCGCATGTGGATCTAACGAAGAAGCTTCAAAAGAAGAACCAACTGATAAAGCTGCAGCTGAAGGCCAATCTGAAGAAACGAGTGCAGCTGAAACAGAAGGAAGCCCTGCATATCCAATGACTGTTTCTCCGACGGTTGCTTCAACAGAAGGCAGTGAGGGTGGTACAACTAATTTTGAAGATGTAGAATTTGAAAAGATGCCAGAAAAAATTGCCGTATTCGATTATGGGTTCTTAGATACATTAGATGCTCTAGGTGTTGAAGGAATTGTTGGGGTTGCAAAAGATTCTACCCTGCCTGCTCACCTTGAAAAATACGCTTCTGATGAGTATAAAAGCGTTGGTGGATTAAAGGAACCTTTACTTGAAGATATCGCTGAAATGGATCCGGATGTTATCTTTATCTCTGGGCGTCAGTCAGCTTTCTATGAAGAATTAAAAGAAATCGCTCCTGTCGTGTTTGTTGGTACTTCTCAGGATGACTACTGGAACACATTCCAATCTTCTGTAGATCTAGCGGCGAAAATGTTTGGTAAAGAAGCGGAAGCCGAAGAATACACGGCAAAATTTGATTCAGCTTTAGAAGAAATCAAAGCTTTAGCTGGAAACTACGAAACCTCTTTAGTAACAATGTACAATGAAGGTAAATTATCTGGTTTTGCAGCAAATTCCCGTTTCGGCTACATTTATGACATTTATGGATTCAAGCCTGTAACAGAAGATATCGAGTCTTCTTCTCACGGTTCTAACTTCGGTTTTGAAGCCATCCTGGAATTTAATCCACAAGTGCTATTTGTAATTGACCGTACAGCAGCTGTTGGAGGCGACTCTAATATTGAAGATGATATGGAAAATGATATCATTAAGAAAACAGATGCTTTTAAAAATGAAAAAATCGTTTACTTAGATGGACCACTATGGTATCTAAGTGGAGGCGGTTTACAATCCGAGCTTGCTAAAATTGAAGAAGTTTTAGCTGAGTTGAAATAATTTATGAAAGGGGCTGTCCAGAATGTCAGTGAAAACTGACCCTTTGGCAGTCCCTTATTATTGAAATTTAATGATAGATTCCAAAGAAGAGAAAGAAAAAATAATCAATTTCTAATAAAGGGGCAGGAGAATGAAACAAATTAACAGATATATCGATTCAGTTTTTTATAGCCAGGATGATATTTTAGAGGAAGTTCTTCTTTCCATAAAAGAGAATGGTATGCGATCCATTTCTGTATCTCCTTCTACTGGTAAGCTTCTCACGCTGCTAGTATCGATGTCAGGGGCAAAAAATGTCCTTGAGATCGGGGCGCTTGGAGGATATAGCGGAATTTGTTTAGCCAGGGGATTCGATATGGCAGGAAAATTAACTTCACTTGAGCTGGTGGAGAGCTACGCAAATATAGCAAATAGTAATCTAGTTAAAGCTGGTTTTGGCAGTCAAGTATCATATTTAATCGGACCAGCTTTGCAAAGTCTCGAACAGCTTGTTAGCGATAATAGACAATTTGATTTTTTCTTTATCGATGCAGATAAAGAAAATTACGAAAACTATCTGAATTATTGCATCAGACTAGCGGAAAATGGAGCATTAATTGTTTGTGATAATGTACTGGCCAGAGGCACTGTAGCAGACGAGAGTGCTGAACCTGAACGTCATACTGAATTTATGAAAAAATTTAATGAAACAGTGGCCAGCCATCCTCAATTGGAATCTGTGCTTATTCCTATTGGTGATGGGCTGACTGTTTCAAAAGTAAAAAAATAAAAAAATATATTAACACAATACACAAAAAGCAGGATGCTTGCTAAATGCATTCTGCCTTTTATTGTTTAAACCTCATAGTAATGGAAAAGCAGATAAGCAATCCATCTGCAATGAGGGTTGTTTCTGATATTTGTAATCAGCCCTTTTACGATAGCAGGATTCAGGCTGCGCTCCTGCACATCCTGCTTTAGCAGGATGAGGGATTCTTTTTCAATCGAGTCTTCTAATTCCTCAATTTTTTGCTCCATAATTTCAATTATTTGTCCGTGAGTCATCTCTTCATGTCCCGTCTTCCTGAACATCTCGTATAGCTCATCGTTTATAAACGGGATAGTCGAATGCTTGGCAAGAAGTTCTGTCTTCTCCGCAAGTGATCGGCACAGAAGGTCCAGATCCAAAGGAACATTGAAAAATAAAAATAAATGAGAGTACACATGCATAAAGCCTTTGATGCAATAGATTAAATCGTATTTTGTATGCTGGACAGTCTTTCCGTATAACTGATCAAGCATGGAAAGGGTGATGTCATCGATTAATTGGTCAAAGTGACGCCCTTTTGATATCAGTTCTTCGTTGAATGTATGCGCCTGTTCTTTAATGAAAATTTTGGCGAAGTCTGAATGCTTTTGAAAGGAGTGGAATGTTGTGTAAAAAAACTTCACTAAAAGCTCTTCACCATTGTTATTCGGGTCTTTGACTATGTGGTCAATATCTGAAATGAATTGCTCCATAAAATGATCAATCAAAGCCATGATCAATTCATCTTTTGATTTGAATGATAAGTAGAAAGCTCCTTTGGATATACCGGAGTGCTCTGTGATCTGCTGTACAGAGGTAGCTTCAAATCCTTGCTTCGCAAAGAGTTCAAGTGCGCTTTCCATAATTAATTGCTTTTTGTTCATGTAATGGTGTCACTCCTTTTTGATTGACAAATGACCAATCAGTCATTATTATATGTAATTGAGTCTAACAAGTCAATTAAGGGTAGGTGCACAAGTGAAAGGTTTAGTGAATTTTGTCCTGCAGAATAAACTTGCAGTCTGGCTGTTAACAATTATTATCACGGTATCTGGCATCTATTCAGGTACACGAATGAATATGGAGACCATTCCGGATGTCTCAATTCCTTACTTAATGGTAATGGACGTATATCCGGGGGCGACTCCTGAAAAAGTGATGGAAGATGTGTCCATCCCAATTGAAAAAGCCGTAGAAGGCCTTGAAAATGTTAAATCAGTTTACTCAAATTCATATTCTAACATGTCAAATATCCAAGTGGAATATGAATATGGTATTGATATGGACGAAGCCAAGCGCGCTCTCCAATCAGCTCTTGATGCAGTGGAGCTTCCGGAAGGAGCACAGGAACCTTCCATCACGGCCATCAGCATGAATATGATGCCGGTTGCTGCACTGAGCGTAAGCAGTAAATCAGAGGATATTATTGAGTTAACCTCAACTGTAGAAGATATCATACTGCCAAAAATTGAGAAAATTGAGGGTGTAGCATCAGCGACCATCACTGGTCAGCATGTGGAAGAGGTGCAGCTCACATACAACGAAGAAAAACTGGCTGAGCTTGAGCTGACCGAAGATAAAGTAAAGGAAATGATCCAGGCGAGCAACATGGCTGTATCATTGGGACTTTACGAGTTTGAGGAAGGAGAGCAGGCTGTC
This sequence comes from Cytobacillus sp., assembly GCF_964223445.1. Lineage (NCBI taxonomy): Bacteria > Bacillati > Bacillota > Bacilli > Caryophanales > Bacillaceae > Cytobacillus > Cytobacillus sp. The sequence continues at coordinate 65,391 of NZ_CAXQGS010000127.1, read as the reverse complement.
GCAGTAGACGGCAAGTTCATGACCGAGGATGAATTAAAGAACATGCTCATCCCGGTAACACCAACCGCACAAAACCAGTCACCTTTTGTGAAGCTGAGTGACATTGCCGAGGTTGATACTGTCGGCAGAGTGCAATCCGTTTCCCGTACAAATGGTGATGATGCCATTGCGATCCAAATTGTGAAAGAACAGCAGGCAAACACCGTTGAAGTTGTCAACAGCGTCAAGGAATTAATCAAGGAAGAAAAAGAAAAGGTCGAGGGCCTTGTTATAGATCTTTCACTTGATCAGGGCAAGCCGATTGAAGAGTCTGTTTCAACCATGATTGAAAAAGCCGTGTTTGGCGGGCTGATTGCAGTCTTGATTATTTTGCTGTTCCTGCGTGATTTTAAATCCACGATTATCTCAATCGTATCTATTCCAGTTTCGATTTTCATGGCTTTGCTGCTGCTGAACTGGATGAATATTACCTTGAATATTATGACGCTTGGAGCCATCACGGTTGCTATCGGCCGTGTGATCGATGACTCTATCGTTGTGGTTGAAAATATTTACCGCCGCCTGCATTTAAAAGAAGAAAAACTAACAGGGCGGGCACTTATTCGTGAAGCTACGATAGAGATGTTCAAGCCAATTCTTTCCTCAACATTAGTAACGGTTGCCGTATTTGCACCGCTCATTTTTGTAGGAGGCATGGTCGGCGAGCTGTTTATGCCATTCGCTTTGACGATGACGTTTGCACTTGGCGCTTCACTCCTTGTGGCCATTACAATCGTTCCAGCGCTGTCTCACTTCCTGTTTAGAAAGAAATTGTACAGCGAAAAAACGGAAGGCAGCCATAAAGAAGCTGGAAAGCTATCAAAATGGTATAAAGGCATTCTTGAGAAGTCTCTTAATCATAAGATTATTACCTCCATCATTGCGGTTGTATTGCTGGCGGGAAGCTTAGCTCTGACACCAATGATCGGATTCAGCTTTATGGGCAGTGAAGAAGATAAAGTAATGTATCTAACTTACACGCCTGAAGCTGGAGAACTTAAAGATGAAACTTTAAAGAACGTTGAAGCAGTAGAAGAAGAGATGCTGAAGCGTGATGATATTGACATCGTTCAAATATCTGTAACCGAAGAAGCGGATCAAATGGCTGCCATGATGGGCGGAGGAGCAGGCGGAGCCTTAATGTACCTGATCTTTGACCCTGAAATGGATAATTTTCCTGAAGTCCGTAAAGAAATTGAAGATTATGTGTTTAATATCGGACAATCAGGTGAATGGAAGAGCCAGAACTTCTCATCTATGTCCGGTTCAACCAATGAAGTCAGCTACACATTCTACAGTGAAGATTTAGATAAACTGAATGACTCTGTCAAAATGGTAGAAGACGTAATGAAGGAAAATGAAGAATTGGAGGACGTTTCTTCAAGTGCAGAAGACGCCTTTGTTGAATATACCTTCAATGTTGAGCAGGATGAACTGCTGCAGTACGGTCTGACAGCCGGACAAATTGTCATGATGCTGAATCCGTCAAACACCAAGGATGTTCTGACAACGATTGAAAAAGACGGTGAGACGCTTGAAGTCATTGTCCAGCAGGAGCAGGCGGAACAGCCGAAATCCATTGATGATATCCTGGCAACACAGGTGCCGACAGCAATGGGTACAACTATGCCTCTTTCTGAGCTTGTCACAGTGAAAGAAGGTACAACTCATAATACGCTTGCCCGCAGTAAAGGCGAGTACTACGCAACTGTGTCAGGTACGGTAAAAGGTGATGACATCACAAAGGCTACTTCTAAAACAGATGAAGCAATTGATGAATTGGATCTGCCTAAGGGTGTAACAGTCGGAGTTGCGGGTGTTCAGGCAGATATGACCGAGACGTTCACACAGCTTGGCGCTGCGATGCTTGCAGCCATCGCGATTGTGTACTTCATTCTGGTCGTTACATTCCGTGAAGGAGTGGCGCCATTTGCGATTCTCTTCTCCCTTCCATTTGCCGTTATTGGTTCTTTCGTTGGCTTATTAATTGCCGGTGAAACCATTTCTGTATCGGTCATGATGGGACTATTAATGCTAATTGGTATTGTCGTAACCAATGCCATCGTTCTGGTTGACAGGATCATCCATATGGAACGTGACGGTCTGGTCATGAGGGAAGCGGTGCTGGAAGCGGGAGCAACCCGACTTCGCCCAATCCTGATGACAGCCATTGCTACAATTGGTGCATTAATTCCATTGGCTATCGGCTCTGGAGGCGGAGGGCTAATCTCTAAAGGTCTTGCCATTACCGTTATCGGGGGTCTGACAAGTTCGACGCTATTGACTCTTATCATTGTGCCAATCGTGTACGAAGTATTATCTAAAATGTTTAAGAAGAACCGCAGAGAAATCGAAGAAAACTAAAAGGAAGCCCTGCAGGATATAATAGTCTGCAGGGCTTTTCCGTCTTTTAAGGGGCTATAATTATTCTTTTCTGCGATTTTAGTTGGGATTAAATTTTTCATTGAATTTGGGCTGTCTTTTACTGCCAATATTTAATATTTTCATATCATGTGCGAGGATATCGGTCAATTTTCCTTTTTATCGGTCACCTCACCATGGATATCGGTCAGATTTTTATTTTATCGGTCACCTCACCATAGTTATCGGTCAGGTTCCTACTATATCGGTCACTTCGCGTTACATCAGCTTTCCAGCCAGATCATAGTGCAAACATTACTCAGACACTTAACAAAATCTTAAATACCCCTAATGAACTCCCTCTTTTCTTTTACAAGATCCACTCTTGCAAACAGAAGTGCATACATAATAGTAAAAATAAGATACGATACGCCAATAATCAGGCTAAGAGTCCTCGGAGCAAAAATCTCCAGCAGGAATCCTGCTGTGCCCATGGAGATAGCCAGTGAAAGGTTTGAAACCATCTGCATTAAACCAAAAAAGGTTCCCTGTTTGGATCGGGGTATAAATTTCATCATGACCGTGTCCAGGCATATGTTGCCAAGGCCGCCCGCAAAGGTGATCAGCACAACGGTGAAAAGTGCTGCATAAAAGCTTGGTGCGAGGCTTAATAAAATATGGCCAGTGCCTTCTAAAGCAATAAAGAGAATCGCGAGTATCAGGAGGCCCTTCTTGATGATATGAGAAAAAAATGAACTTAGAATGAGCCCAATCCCCAATGCGCCATACATAAACCCAACGCCCAATTCTCCCATATTAAAAACTTCCAGCCCATAAATGCTTACAAGAATATTGTCAATTCCATTGGCGAGCGGCATGGTCAGCATCATGATAAAAAAGGCAATCAGTGCAGAAGAGCCAAGAATAAGTCTCGCTGGTGAAACCGAAGCGGATGTTTTCGTTTTTTTCCTATTTTCCTCAGAAACAGCCGGAAAAACCATCCTTGAGATTAGATATGCCGATAACAGGAAGGTAAGACCGTTAAGCATGAAAGCAGCATTGTTTCCCAGAAAGTAGGCAAGGATTCCTCCGGTGCTTGAACCAATAATGAGGACGGCTCCGATCATGATTTGTTCAATCGCGTTCACATATATGAGTCTATCTGATTTTACAAGAGCAGGTATCGCAGACATCCTGGCCGGGGAGTAGATCGCTTCTCCCATTGAGATGAGGAATGCACTTGCGTAAACAATCCATAAATCCCCTGCTTCCCCTACGAAAAGCAGCCCCAGGACCGCAGGCACTCTCAACAAGTCTACTGTCACCAGAATGGTTTTTTTGGAAAAACGGTCTGCGAGCATTCCGCCTATTGGCGCAATAAAGAAAAAAGGTGCCATGCGAATGGCGAATAACAGCCCGATCGCCACTCCGGAACCTGTTACGTGGTATAGCAGGGCAAGCAGCGCTACCTGTGTGAATCGATTACCGATTCCATTAATGACGCCAGCCCAAAAGAGCTTTTGATAATTTTTTTCCTGTTTCCATACAGTCCAATTCGTCATTTTTTCCGCACCTCAGTGAGTGTTAATTCGATATATGTCTAATTTACTAACAAAAAAAATAATTAGATAATCATCTAATTAGATTATATTCGAATTAGTTTGTTTTCACAATCATAAATTTGACATTTCTTATAGAGATGAAACTTTTTCTTTTGGTTAAACGTAAAGATTATTAAGGAGGCGGGTTTGATGAAATTAATTTTCGAGGTTCTATTTCTGTTAATTGTTATCTATTACAGCTATCATTACATCATTTTAATAACGAAAATGAAGAAGAAAACAGCCCTTATTCCTTTTGACAAGACGGACCTGAAAACCGTAAGGAAATTCCCCCAGAAATCTGCAGATGCACCTGTTATCTCAAAAAATAAGCTGGGACTAACGATGTATGCTGTCATGCTGGTTTTTCTAATCGCTATGTTTATATTCGGAAAATATAATATGAAATTCAGCTGGACGTATCTCTATCTGCTGTTTATCCCTCTAATCAATGCCAGGGATCTGCTGAATGTATTTGCAGTCTATGATGACGGCTTTATAAGCGGAAGCAAGTTTATTCCATGGAATAAGCTGCAATCCTTCCATTTCAAAAAAATCGATCTGGATCATAAATACTATGGTTTTTCTCAAGAAGTAAATGAAGGCTTTGAACTTATTCTTAAAACAAAAATGGGCAGCCATAGCCTAGTTGTAACGGAAGAGGAAATGAAGGAAAGGCTGGCAAGTATTTTCGAAGAGTATGTGAAACCAGCATAGTGAAGTTTTAAATCGTCCTTTTGTTGGTATTTATATAATAAAACATCAGGAAAGGATCAAGAGAGATGAAAGAAATTACAGTAACTGTTGACTATGAAGGTTTAAAATATCAAACGAATATCCTTACAAATAAAGAAGCCGGCGACGAAGAAATTTTAAAGCAGGCAGAAGACCAGATCAGGAAACAGCTGAATAATTTAGAATAAAATTAACCCCCTTAATCAGAAAAGATAAGGGGGTTAATTGTGGGGTTAGTGCAGTTTTTGATTAAGTTTTTGCTGCAGCAATTCAATTTTATTCGGCAGGACAAATAAGTACTCTATTAAACTTTCTAAAAGCTCCATCAGCAGAGAAGCCATTTCCTGATCAATATCCTTTTCAAGATCAAGCATCTGGTAAAAAGCGCTGCCTGGCTGTGCCAGCTGGCTTAAAGACTGCAGAGGCCTTGCTAAATCAACATGCTCTGGCAGCTGTTCAAACTGCTTTGAAAGGTTTTGCCCCTTGACCTCCTCGCCGAGGAAGTTCTTCAGTATGCTTTCAAGTACCCGTTTGGACATCACGGCAGTAGCAACCGTATCTTTGGAGTAGCTGACATTTAAAGCCGATCGGTAGGCTCTTGTCAGGTCTCCCGGCACTTCCTTTATTTTCTCAAGCTGAGTCAGGAGCTCTTTCGCTGAATTGGGATCATAGATATAGAGAATAGTCTCGTCACTGGATTGTTCAGCTTGGTTAAGAATCATGATAAAAACGGATTCCTTTTTGCAGGCAGAACAACTTCCATGCGAAAGTATGCTGGACTTGCTTGTATGATTATAATTTGCCTTTATCGTAAAAAGGCTCGGTTTACTGCATTTAGGGCACTCGCATTGGACACTTGATGGTATCTTTTTGTAACCAAATTGACTATGAGAAATAATTTGTGCTGGCAACACTCTTCTCATTATCATTTCCCCCCGCTAGATTTCTGTTTTTCCATTCCATTACATTTAAGTATAACTTTGAAAATAATTCGGACAAACCTGAAAAATCTGGAATTTATTCAATCCAAATCCAGTATTGAAATGTGAGAGCTGCTGCCATTATCTATATGTACGCAAAAAAGGAGCTCATCCCTTTCTTGGGAAAAGCTCCAATTTCTTTATCCTTTATAAGGGTTATTGCGGTTCTCCCTTACGTTATTAAAATCATAAGCATCTCTGTAGCGGGTATCCACATCATCGTTGTAGGCAGAAACAGTACGGTCTGTATAGTCATCTGTTTTCGTCTCGTCAAGCTTTTCGCTAAGCGGACGGTTTGAGTCCAGGTTCTCATCTGTCCAAACACTGCTGCTGTTTCTGGTGTTATCCTTAAAAGCATTCGTTCCGCGGTCAAGCTCTCCGGGATTTAAAGGATCAGCGTTTGTATAGGTTGTCCTGTCTCCTTCTAGAACAGAACGGTTTGTATCTGTATAGCCGTCAGTAAAATCTGCGGACTTAGTCTCAGGGTCAACTAACACAAGGATTTTCCCTGATTTGACATCAGCTTCATAACGATGTGCTTCCTCTTCAGGAATGCCCATGCCGATAAGTGCTCCTGCTATACCGCCGGCTCCTGCGCCAACAGCAGCGCCTGTTAATGTAGCAGCGATTGGTCCTGCTGCCACAATCGGCCCGATTCCGGGAATCGCCAATGCGCCTACACCGGCCAGAAGACCTGTTAGTCCTCCCAGAATTCCGCCTGTTGCCGCTCCGGCAGCTAATCCTTCTTCCGTTTTTGTGCCTGTTTCTTCTGTAACGGCATCTACATCATCTTTATTTTTGCTGATTACGGAAATGTCTTCAGGACGGTATCCCTCCGCTCTTAACTTTTCAACCGCTTGTATAGCTTCCTGCTCTGTATCATATGCACCTACAATATGCTTGTTTGTTGCCATGTTCATCATCCTCCTTATAATTTATTGCTTATCTATTGGTGTACATACCTTTTTCATCACAGCCATAAACCGCGTGGATAAAATTACTAATAATTTACCCTTGACTAATAAGTGGCTTGACCTGTAACTGCATAATCGGTAGTTTAAAAATAGAATAGTCACAAGGAAGGTTGGTTCGCTTTGAATAAACTTTATTATGAAGACCCATATATCCAAACATTTGAAACGGAACTTGTATATCAGGCAGCAGATGACATGGAAAGGATATATGCCGTCCTGAAAGAAACGGCCTTTTATCCAACTGGCGGAGGACAGCCACATGATGAGGGAACACTAAATGGCGTAAAAGTAGTGGATGTCGACGAGGTGGATGGGGAAATCCGTCACTATATAGAAAGGGAGCTAGACCCGTCCAGGTCCAGTGTATCAGGAGAAATTGATTGGAACAGACGGTTTGACCATATGCAGCAGCATGCAGGACAGCATATATTATCGGCTGCCTTTGAAGAGCTTTACGGCTATAAAACGGTCAGCTTTCATTTAGGCAAAGAAACATTAACCATTGACCTGGAAATCAGTGAATTGCGGGTCCAGCATGCAGAGGAAGCGGAGAGGCTGGCAAATAGCATCATCCTTGAGAACCGTCAAATTGAAGCCAGGTGGGTGAGTGCGGAAGAAGCTTCCCAATTTCCCCTTCGCAAGCAGCTGTCTGTAAGTGAAGACATTCGGCTTGTGATGATTCCGGAATTTGATTATAACGGATGCGGCGGAACCCATCCATCTTCAACCGGCCAGGTTGCAGGCATTAAAGTATTAGACTGGGAACGCCAAAAAAAGAAAATCCGTGTGCAGTTTATCTGTGGGGGCCGGATCCTTGCGCAGCTTCAGACCAAACATGAGATTACCAAAAATCTTAGCCAGCTTCTTAATGCACCTGAAAAGGACTTGCCGTCAGCGGCCAGCCGTTTGATTGAAAATGGAAAGGACCTGGAGAAACAACTGGAAGCAGCAAAGGAAGCACTGTTAGCTTATGAAGCAAAAGAAATGTTCACAACAGGGAACGGAGAGTGGATCAGCAAAGTCTCTGAGGGACGCTCCATTCAGGAGCTGCAGAAACTGGCGCGCCTAATCGCCTCCCAATCTGAAAATGCAGTTGCTATCCTAATCAATGAAACCGCTGATAAGCTCCAATTTGTATGTGCCAGAGGAAAGGATTCCGGGCCTGATATGAAGAGCCTTTCCGCAGAACTTCTGCAGAAAATTAATGGCAAAGGCGGGGGGAACCCTCAATTTGCACAGGGTGGGGGAGACAAGCTTATGAGCGGGGAGGACCTCCTGCAGTATGCATTGAGACTTGCCGGGCAAAGCAGCACTGAAAACTAATTAAGTAAAATTTAAAAGGAACAGCTTTAATTGATAAAATATTTAGAAAAGTATTGAAAAGTGATTGTAATAGAGCCTCTGTTGTATTACAATTTTGGTACGGGCCATGCATTATAATGAATGTTTATGATAGCCTCATAAACGCCTCATATAATATCCGGTTCTGCAGGAGGCAAGTTCATGTACAGACAAAATACCGTCTATATCATCGGAGACAGCAAAACATCATTGAACAATCCGATTATGCAAAAATACAATGGCTTCTTTATAGGTCTTGTAATTGACAGGGACACAGATGAAATTGTAGATGCAGAATGCTCATCTACCATTAACTTAACCTCATTATTTATTAAATCTATATTTGTCGGCAAATCCATACTGGAAGCAGACAAGGTAATGGAAGAAATCGAAAGCCGCTACTTCGGCTCCTCGCAAAAGGCGCTAATGGTTGCCTTTAAAAATGCCCATATAAAATATACACAAATTATGAATAAGTAAAGCTGCTTTTTCTGTTTTCCGCAGATGAAATCCAGCTATCAGAGAAGAGCATTATTTTCTCCGATAGCTGGATTTTTTGCATTCTGCCTGTATAAGGCAGATTGGAGGTAAATTTTACAGAAAATATCAAATAATCTATAATATAAAACTATAACAATATAATATTTGGGGGATTCAAATGAAGCTTTATCTATCTGTTGATATGGAAGGAATAACGGGTTTGGCTGATCACACACATGTAGACTCTTCGAAGCACAATTATGAACGAAGCAGGGTAATCATGACTGATGAAGCAAATCATGTGGTAACAGCTGCCTTTGATGAGGGCTGCAGCGAGGTTATTGTAAATGACAGCCACTCGAAAATGAATAACCTGCTGATTGAAAGGATGCATCCTGAAACACAGCTGATTACGGGCGATGTGAAGCCATACTCAATGGTTCAGGGGCTTGACTCAACCTTTAGCGGTGCCATGTTTGTTGGTTATCATGCACGTGCTTCCATGAAGGGAGTGATGTCCCACTCTATGATATTCGGTGTTAGGCATATGTACATCAATGACCATGCCATTGGGGAAATGGGCTTTAATGCTTATGTGGCAGGTTATCATGGCGTACCGGTCCTTATGGTGGCCGGAGATGACCAGGCGGCTCTGGAAGCAGAAAAATTAATTCCGAATGTCACCACTGCGGTTGTAAAGGAGACGATATCCCGTTCAAGCGTGAAATCGCTGACACCTGCAAAAGCCGGACAGCTTTTAAGAGAAAAAGCAGCAGAGGCTCTTAGCAGGAAGGAACTTGTAGAACCGCTTGTTCCGCCAGAAAACCCTGTATTGAAAATTGAATTTGCCAACTATGGCCAGGCTGAGTGGGCTGCTTTAATGCCTGGTGCGGAGATAGAAGAGAATACAACCATTGTCCGCTATCAGGCTAAAGATATTCTTGAAGCATACCAGGCGATGCTGGTGATGACTGAGCTGGCCATGAGAACTACATTCTGTTAGGAAGTGTTAATGAATGACTGGATACATAATAAAACGCCTTATCGCAATGGTCGTCACACTTTGGTTCATTATCACTCTGACTTTTTTCTTAATGCATTCCATACCGGGGTCGCCTTTTAATGAAGAAAGAAATACAAGTGAAGCGGTCCAGCGGAATCTGGAAAAATTCTACCATTTGGATGAGCCGCTCTATGTCCAATATGGGATGTATTTGAAGTCCGTTGTGACATTCGACTTTGGGCCATCTATTAAAAAATCTTCCCAGACGGTTAATGAAATGCTCGGACGGGGTTTTCCGGTGTCTTTCGAACTGGGAATGGTCACATTGATCGTGGCAGTTTTTTCGGGAATTGCCCTCGGAATCATAGCTGCCCTCCGGCACAATGGCTTTATTGATTATTTAGCGATGACCATTGCTGTTCTGGGCATATCAGTGCCAAACTTTGTGCTTGCCACACTGTTAATTCAGCAGCTTGCTGTCAACCTGGCAATCCTGCCGGTGGCTACCTGGTCAAGTCCGAAGCATATGATCCTGCCGACTCTGGCGCTTGCGACCGGGCCCATGGCGATTATCGCCCGTCTGACACGTTCAAGCATGCTGGAGGTGCTGACTCAGGATTACATAAAAACAGCCAAAGCAAAAGGCTTATCACCGGTGAAAATTGTGTTTAAGCATGCACTGAGGAATGCCCTTCTGCCTGTCGTAACTGTACTGGGATCCTTGGCAGCGAGCATTTTGACAGGTACGTTTGTCATTGAAAAAATCTTTGCCATTCCTGGAATGGGAAAGTATTTTGTAGAAAGCATCAATACACGTGATTATCCCGTCATAATGGGAACCACCGTTTTTTACAGTTCAATATTGATTATTATGCTGTTCCTTGTGGACATTGCATACGGAATTTTAGACCCGAGAATTAAGCTGCACAAAAAGGAGGCGAGCTAATGGAACTGCGAAAACAGCATGATGACCGCAATCTTGCACCCGATATTCCGGATGATTGGTTTGTGCCTAAGGCCAAGGACCAGGATGCAGCGGAAGCAGTTGTAAGGCCGAGCCTTTCCTATTGGCAGGATGCATGGCGCCGGCTCTTGAAAAATAAGCTGGCAATGGCAGGTCTATTCTTTCTTATTGCTTTAGCCTTTATGTCTATTTTTGGACCGATGATTTCTCTGCATAGTGTATCTGAGCAGTCTCTGACCAATCAGAACCTTCCGCCATCATCGAAATATTGGTTCGGCACTGACGAGCTTGGCAGAGATGTATTCGCCAGAACATGGTATGGGGCAAGAATTTCCTTATTCGTGGGAATCGTTGCTGCCATGATTGATTTTGCAATCGGAGTCATCTATGGCGGTATCGCCGGCTATAAAGGCGGCAGAACAGATAATGCCATGATGAGGGTTGTGGAAATTCTATATGGACTTCCTTATTTGCTTGTTGTTATTTTAATCAGCGTCGTAATGGGACCAGGTTTATTCACGATTATATTTGCCCTTTCTGTGACGGGCTGGGTTGGGATGGCCCGGATTGTCCGCGGGCAGGTTCTGCAGATTAAGAACTATGAATTTGTACTGGCATCAAAGACTTTTGGGACAAAAACTTCGAGGATTATTAAGAAAAACCTGCTGCCGAATACAATGGGCCCTATTATTGTACAGATGACACTTACCGTTCCGTCAGCCATCTTTGCAGAGGCGTTCCTGAGCTTTCTGGGATTAGGCATTCAGCCTCCTTTTGCCAGCTGGGGATCCATGGCTAATGATGGGCTGTCTACAATCCTATCAGGTCACTGGTGGCGCCTGTTCTTCCCTGCCTTTTTCATCTCCCTGACCATGTTTTCATTTAATGTGCTCGGAGATGGATTGCAGGATGCCCTCGATCCGAAGTTAAGGAGGTAGCAGCATGGAGAAAGTACTGGAAGTAAAAGACCTGCATGTCACATTTACCACTTATGGCGGTGAAGTCCAGGCTGTAAGGGGAGTAACATTTGATTTGTATAAGGGAGAAACCCTTGCGATAGTCGGTGAATCCGGCTGCGGAAAAAGCGTGACTTCCCAGAGCATCATGCGGCTGATTCCATCCCCGCCAGGGAGAATAGCTGATGGCGCTGTCCTTTTTAAAGGGAAGGATTTGACTAAATTAAAAGAGTCTGAGATGCGGGATATTCGCGGTGCAGACATTTCGATGATCTTTCAGGATCCAATGACCGCTTTGAACCCTACGATTACCATTGGGGAGCAAATTATTGAAGGAATTATGCAGCATGAATCCATTTCCCGGCAGGATGCCCGTAAAAAGGCCCTGGAAATGCTAAATTTAGTTGGGATTCCAAATCCGTCCGAAAGATTGAAGCATTATCCGCACCAGTTCAGCGGAGGGATGAGGCAGCGGATTGTGATTGCCATGGCCCTTGTCTGTGAACCGGAAGTGCTGATTGCCGATGAACCCACTACAGCACTTGATGTAACGATTCAAGCTCAAATATTGGATTTGTTTAAAGATATACAGAGGAAAACAGGGGTATCTATAATCATCATTACCCATGACCTGGGGGTTGTCGCTCAAGTAGCGGATCGCATTGCCGTGATGTATGCAGGAAAAATAGTGGAAGCCGGTGAAAGAAGGGAAATCTTCTATAATCCTCAGCATCCCTATACGAAGGGCCTGCTGAATTCAGTTCCGCGTCTTGATTTGGACGGAGCTGATCTTGTTCCCATTGGCGGATCACCTCCGGATTTATTCGCTCCGCCGGCTGGCTGCCCATTTGCTGCCAGATGCGGCTTCGCAATGGAAGTATGTGACCGGGTCTATCCATATAAAACTCATTTAAGCCAGGATCATCATGTAGATTGCTGGCTCCAGGATGAGCGGGCACAGAAAATGCTTGCAGGTGTAAAATAGGTTTTTCCTTTCAAAGTGCCGGACCGGTACTTTGAAAGTTATGATTCTATCAGCTGTCAAACAGCCAGCTGATAGATAAAGAAATATATTTTAAGAGGGGGAAAAAGAATGAAAAAGTTTTTATCACTGCTGCTGGCGGGCGTATTGCTATTTGTCATGGCAGCCTGTACGGCAAATGAAAATGCCGGCAATGAATCAGACAGCAAGGATGATGGCAAGAAAGAAGAAGAAAGTGCTGAAAAAGTACTTTATTTGAACAATGGCCAGGAGCCGACTTCGTTTGACCCTCCTATCGGCTTTGACTCTGTTTCCTGGAGCGCACTGAACAACTTGATGGAAGGTTTGACCCGTCTTGGGCAAGATCATGAACCAGAAGCAGCAATTGCTGAAAAATGGGATATCTCAGAAGATGGAAAGACTTACACCTTTCATATCCGTGAGGATGCAAAATGGTCAAATGGTGATCCTGTAACTGCAGGTGACTTCGAATTTGCATGGAAGCGCCTTTTAAATCCTGATACTGGTTCTTCAGCCGCTTTCCTCGGCTACTTCATTGAAGGCGGAGAAGCTTATAACAATGGGGAAGGATCAGCTGATGAGGTAAAAGTAAAAGCAGTTGATGACAAAACATTTGAAGTTACTTTAGTTAGTCCGCAAGCTTACTTCTTAAGTGTGATTACTAATCCTGCGTTTTTCCCAATTAACGAAAAAGTTGCAACAGAAAATCCGAAGTGGTTTGCTGAAGCTGAATCCTTTGTCGGAAATGGGCCTTTCAACTTAACGGAATGGGAGCATGACAGCCATTTTGTGATGGAGAAAAACGATCAGTATTGGGATGCTGAGACTGTAAAGCTTGATAAAATTCACTGGGCAATCATTGATGATACAAATACAGAATATCAAATGTATCAATCGGGAGAACTGGATGTATCTGATGTACCTTCTGAGCTAAGCGAGCAGCTGCTGGGAGAAGCAAAGGTTGAAGACCAGGCTGGAGATTATTTCTATCGATTTAATGTAAACATGGAGCCATTCCAGAATCTAAACATCCGTAAAGCATTTGCGATGGCAGTGGACCAGCAGCAAATTGTTGATTTCGTCACAAAGAATGGTGAAAAGCCAGCATATGGATTTGTTTCATATGGTTTTGCTGATCCTACAGGAAAAGATTTCCGTGAAGTATCGGGTGACCTTGTAAAAACAAATGCAGAAGAAGCGAAGGCATTACTTGAAAAAGGTATGGAAGAAGAAGGATATGATAAGCTTCCGGAAGTTACCTTAACATACAGCACGGATGATACACATAAGAAAATAGCTGAAGCACTTCAGCAAATGTTCAAAGAAAACCTTGGCGTTGAAGTAAAGCTTGCCAACATGGAATGGAATGTATTTGCTGAAGAACAAAAAGCGCTTAAATTCCAATTATCACGCAGCTCATTCCTTGCTGACTATGCTGACCCAATCAACTTCCTTGAAAACTTCCAGACAGGACATTCCATGAACCGCACTGGCTGGAGCAACGAGAAATACGATCAGCTGATTAAAGATGCAAAGAATGAAGCAGACGAAGCAAAACGCTTTGAACTGATGTATGAAGCTGAAAAAATCTTATTCGAAGAAATGCCGATTATCCCTATCCATTACTACAACCAGGTTTATCTCTATAATGATGCAGTTTCAGGAATCGTCCGCCATCCGGTTGGATACCTGGAGCTTAAATGGGCAGATAAAAAGTAATACTTCTTCGGCTTGACGTGAAAGTGACAGGAAAAGGGGTGTTCGTGTGAACATCCCTTTTTTTCAGAGTAGCATTCTGAATTATTTCCCGAAAAATAATATATTTTCTCGAATTTTAGCTTATATCCTCGACAATTATTTCATTTCCCAAACAATGCTTTTACTTAAGGAGCATATAATGCTAATAAACAACTAAAAGGATGTGGCAGCATGGCAATGAAACCTCAGCGCTTGGAAAAAGGCGATGCTATTGGAATTATAGCACCGGCAAGCCCGCCCAATCAGGAAAACCTAAAGCGATCCCTGGCCTTTTTGGAGGAGCTTGGCGTAAAGGTAAAAATGGGCGATCATGTGACTGATCAATATGGATACCTTGCCGGAAATGACGAGGACCGGCTGGCAGATTTACATAAAATGTTTCTGGATAAGGAAGTCAAAGCAATCATTTGCGCAGGCGGCGGCTATGGCACAGGGAGAATTGCATCCCAAATTGACTACAGCCTTATTAAAGAAAACCCGAAAATTTTCTGGGGCTATAGTGATATTACATTCCTGCATACTGCAATCCGCCAGCAGACAGGATTGGTCACCTTCCATGGCCCGATGCTGGCATCCGATATTGGCAAGGAGGATGCTGATCCACTATCAAAGCAGTATTTTAACCAGTTATTTAAGCCTGTAACGCTTGACTATCCGGAAGGGATTTCGAATCTGGAGACGCTGGTGAGCGGGAGTGCTTCAGGAATCTTAACGGGCGGCAATCTGTCTCTCCTGTCCAGCACGATTGGAACACCATATGAAATTGATACAAAAGATAAGCTTGTGCTTATTGAAGACATCAATGAAGAGCCCCGTGCGGTCGACCGCATGCTAAACCAGCTGCATATGGCCGGGAAGCTTGAGGATGCGGCCGGCTTTATCATCGGGGACTTTAATAATTGCGTCCCGGAAAGAGAACTTTCCTTAGAACTGGATGAAGTGCTTGATACGTATATAAAAAGGGTGAATAAGCCGGCTGTAAAGGGCTTTAATATCGGCCATTGCTCTCCGCATATTTCTGTGCCATTAGGTGTAAGTGCAAAATTGGATGCGGCCGGTAAAAAGCTGATAATCGAAAGCGGCGTTAAGTAAAAGGGTGGTATGGATGAAAATAAACACGATCGAAACATTTAGAGCTGCGGTACCACTGAAAAAACCATTTAAAACAGCTTTGAGAACGGTTGAGACAGCTGAAACGATTGTTGTAAAAGTAACTTGCGATAACGGTATTGCCGGCTGGGGGGAGGCCCCTCCAACTGTGGTAATCACAGGAGACAGCCTATCAAGCATCGAATCCGCCATTCATCATGTATTAAAGCCGATGCTGGTCAATAAGAGCCTTCTAAACTATGAGGATATCTTCCAGGGAATTCAGTCAGCTTTGATAGGAAATCCGAGTGCAAAGGCAGCGGTGGATATGGCATTGTATGATTGTCTTGCACAGCAGTGCAAACTGCCTCTTTACCAATTTTTAGGCGGGCATAAAAATGAGGTGGAAACGGATTATACGATAAGCGTCAATGGCCCGGAGGAAATGGGGGAAGATGCTGTTTCCTATGTTCAGCAAGGCTTTAATGTCCTTAAGGTGAAAGTCGGCAAGGATGATATTTTAACAGATATTGAGAGAATTAGAGAAATACGCACACGAGTCGGACCTAAGATTAAAATCCGCCTGGATGCCAATCAGGGCTGGAAATCAAAGGATGCTATCTATGCCATTCGAAAAATGGAAGCTTTGGACTTGAATATTGAGCTTGTCGAACAGCCTGTGAAGGCATGGGATATAGAGGGCCTTAAGCAAGTTACCGATGCGGTTGATACACCGATTATGGCAGATGAAAGCGTCTTTTCTCCGAAGCAGGCATTTGAAATCATTAAAACGCGAAGTGCTGATTTGATTAATATTAAGCTGATGAAATCAGGCGGTATTTATCAGGCGCAGATCATCAATCAGCTCGCTGAAGTATGCGGGATGGAGTGCATGGTAGGCAGCATGATTGAAACCAAGATCGGCATTACGGCCGCAGCCCACTTTGCCGCAAGCAAAAAGAATATAACCCGTTTTGATTTTGACGCCCCATTGATGATGGCAAAAGAAATTGTAGAAGGCGGAATTCAATATTCCGGCCGCAAAATCACCCTGCCATCCGAACACGGCCTTGGCATCAGGAATGTATCGTTAATCGTAAACAAGCAGGAACTAACTTCCTGATAAAGTATGGATAATTTAAAGGAGGAATTCGTTTTGGCAATTCAGCAAAAATGGCTGGTTTCGGTTCCTGCTGCAACCTTGTGGACAGCAAGTGATTCATCAAGAGAAATAGACCTTGACGCCATCACCAATCCAGTTCATCTGGATTCCTGGCTTGAAAAACTCACATATGAACCCAGGCTGGAACTTTGCAATGGGAATCTTGTTCAATCACAAGTTCTGTACGGAGAAGAAGTAATTGTATTGGAGGAGAAGGATGGGTGGGTTCATGTTGTTGTGCCGAGCCAGCCTTCTTCTAAGGACGGGAGAGGATACCCTGGATGGGTGCCGATAGCCCAGCTAACAAAAAATGAAGATTGGAAGCTTGATAGCAGAAAGGCTGCGGTCATTCAGAAGAAAAAGGCAACGCTCTATTCTAATGATAGAGAGCCTGAACTTGTTCTAAGCTATCAAACTATACTCCCGGTGTTAAAAGAAGAAGCCGAGTGGATTCAGGTGCAGACACCTGAGGGAACAGGATGTCTAAAACCTGAAGATGTGCAGGTGTATGAATCAATCGGGGCTATACGGAAAGGCAACGGAAAAGACATCATCGATGCGGGGGTACAATTTTTAGGCCTGCCATATCTATGGGGCGGCATGAGCAGCTTTGGATATGACTGCTCAGGCTTCAGCTATTCTATGTGCAAAGCAAATGGATATATCATCCCCCGTGATGCCCATGATCAGGCGGAAGCAGGGAAACTGGTTGAACTTGACGCCATTGAACCCGGGGACTTATTATTTTTTGCTTATGAAGAAGGAAAAGGCAAACTCCATCATGTAGGCATCTATTATGGTGATGGAAAGCTGCTTCATTCTCCTAATACCGGTAAAACCATCGAAATTATCGACTTGAAAGATACTATCTATGAAAAGGAATTATGTGCAGCTAGACGTTACTGGCAAGAGACGGGGGAATAAATATGTCAAAAGAAGCACTCTTACAGGTCAATCATTTAAAAAAGCATTTTTCAATGGGGAAAGGCCAGACTCTGAAGGCAGTTGATGATGTCTCCTTTCATATCAAACAAGGCGAAACTTTCGGGATTGTCGGCTAATCCGGCTGCGGAAAATCAACCGCAGGGCGTACAATTATTGGTTTATACAACCGTACAGAAGGCGAAGTCCTTTATGACGGAAAGAATGTCCATACCATGACTGAAAAAGAAAGATTTGCTTTTCACAGGAAGATGCAGATGATCTTTCAGGATCCATATGCTTCGTTAAATCCGCGGTCAACCGTCCAGGAGATTATTTCGGAGCCCATGGAAGTGCATGGATTATATCCGAACAAAAAGGAACGGCTTGAGCGGGTCTATCAGCTTCTGGAGGATGTGGGTCTTAACCGCGATCATGCCAACCGCTATCCGCATGAATTCAGCGGCGGACAGAGGCAAAGAATTGGAATTGCCCGGGCTTTGGCGCTTGATCCGGAATTTATTATTGCTGATGAGCCGATCTCCGCACTTGATGTATCGGTACAAGCCCAGGTAGTCAATCTGCTTAAAGGGCTTCAAAAGAAAAAAGGTCTAACCTACTTATTTATCGCCCATGATCTCTCGATGGTCAAACATATCAGCGACAGAATTGGCGTTATGTATTTGGGGAATCTAGTGGAATTAACCACTAGCGAAAACTTATATAAAAATCCGCTTCACCCTTATACACAGGCCTTGCTGTCGGCGATTCCCATCCCTGACCCTGATGTCGAGGATCACCGGGAAAGAATTATTTTGGAAGGGGAACTCCCGAGTCCGATGAATCCTCCTAGCGGCTGCGTATTCCGCACGCGCTGCCCTTATGCGATGGAGGCCTGTGCTTCCATGAAGCCTGAGTGGCAGGAGATTGAGAAGGATCACTTTGTGGCCTGCCATTTATATAATGAAAAGGTAACGGGCGACCATAACCGGCCGCAAGTAGCCGCTGCGAAATAAAATGAACTTTCATACTTTCAAAGCGGAAATTCTTAAATTGGCCAGCTGCTGTGACGGCCGCGTTTCCGTATATATCCATACAGAAGATGGTGTAATCGAAACAAATGCCGATGATGTTATCTCTTCCGCAAGCTTGATTAAGGTTCCCATTTTACTCGCGGGGCTTTCACAGGCAGAAAAAGGGATGCTTCAGCTTGATGAAGAAGCAGAGGTGAAGGATGCTGCCCGGGTTGGAGGAGCCGGGGTATTGCAGTCCATGAGCAAGGGTCTGAAGGTGAAGTTTATAGACTTAATGACGCTCATGATCATTGTATCTGATAATACAGCAACTAATTTAATCATTGAGAGGCTGGGAATAGAGAAAATCAATCAGCTAATCAAAGGTTTGGGGTATAATTGTACAGAATTAAACAGGAAGATGATGGACTTTGAGGCATTGAAAAACGGCATGGACAACACTACGACTGCCAGGGATATGGTGTCTGGCATAAAGGCGTTGGCAGAGCAGTCACTTTTAACCGGGAAATACACACAAAAAGCACTGGATATATTGGAAAAACAGCAGTACAAAAACAAACTTGCAAACACGATAGACACGGAAAAAGTCAAGGTTGCCAGCAAAACAGGCGAACTTCCAGGAATAGAGCATGATTGCTGCATATTTACCCATAAAGGAAAAACTGTTTACGCCGCTGTACTTGTGGACCAGCTTCAAAGCCAGGCAGCGGGCAGAGAATTACTGTCCGCAATCGGCAGTCTCATTAATCAATATATAACCCTAAAATAAGGAACCGTATACTGAGAACGGTTCCTTATTTATTTATGCAGTTTTTGCTTTTCAGGTAAAATTAGGAGATGGACGTTCCTCGAAGATAATTCGTGCGTTAGGCGCTGCGCTTTCAAAATTATTTATGATGAAAAGGGCATTTCCCTTCGATTGGTTTAATGTCATCACCGATAAAGTATTGTTTCCACTCACGGTGTTCGGGATCGCCATAATGGCTGATGTTTGGATGGGTAGGGAGGCCATCCCATTTTTCAACCCGTTCCCTTACTTTTTCCCTGGACATGATGCCGCCTTTAGAGGTGCCTTCAAGGCCTTCAAAAATGCGGCGCGGCTGGAAACCGAGCACAAGGCTATTGCCCAAATCCCTCGTCTTTCTCTGCTTGTAGGCAGGCGCATTTCCAAACACAAAGAATGGTTCCTCGGCAAAAGAAAACGCCCATAAATGATGGTCAGGATCTGTCGGATAATCCTTTGGCCAAGGCTTTGTATCAACCTTATGCAGGTACTGAAGGATATTCCAGAAATATTTTCTGTAATGTTCAAGCGGGTTTTCATCTGTTTCCGGCTCCACAAATACAAACAAGCCATGTCGAATCAGTTTTGGTGCGTCAAATAGCTCGATAAAGGATTCGAGGGCTTCCGGCAGGTTAGACCAGTCCTCCTGTGTAATATAGGCATATCTCAATTCGCCGCGCATCTCAGCAGTCATTCCAAAATAGCACGGGAAGGTTTTATCTGTAACCGTATCATGAAATGTTTTATATTCTTGAATAACCCACTCAGGCACAATTTCGGGGTTAGTCATATCCTCTTTTGTTAAGAGAAACTTACTGGCAGTTTTCATTTTTTCACCTCAGAATGATTTACTTATGAAATATGTACCCCTTAAAAAGTCCTTTGAAACTAGCTGAGTGGAAACGAAAAAGAAAAAGAAAAAGACAGCCGTGTTGGCTGCCTTAAGCTTTATCTAATGATTTTCGGTATTTATATTGATTGAACTGAAAGCGGATAAAACAGCCTATGCAAAATCCCAGAATGGCAACAAATGCTGATAGGGCTACCATAGCTGTAAAAACATACCCTGCAGCTGTCCAGCCCAGAAGAAAGCTTATTAGGCCCAGCGCCAGGCAGGCAACGGCAATCACTTGATTAAATTGCTGCTGCTCCCAGTCTTCGGGAATGTAATCAGCAGGATTTTTTCTCAGAAAATGTTTTGCTGTACGCATAATGGGATTGTAGCTGAACAATAAGCCCATTATACCTGCAAGTAGGGGGATGGCAAGAATCCATGCTTCTCCGATAAGCCACGAAGCTAAAACACTTAATACGATCGACCATTGATTGGTTCTTACGAGCGGACGGGGAATAGAAACCGGTGTATTTGCCAATTATTTTCCGACCTTTCTCATTGGTTTTATAGGTATTATTAGTTTACTTAAATTGCAGGTTTTTGTGAAGAGAAAAAGCCTGGAAAATAAAAAAGCACGCCCACAGGGACGTGCTTCAAAAATTATTTCAGTGGCCCATTGTTTTCATCCATCCGGTTATTGCGCGGATTTAATGGGTCGTTTGCAGGATTCATAGACGGATCTGGGCTTGTTGGGTTAATCGGTTTATCAAAAGTACTAGTGGCGTTGCCTGGTTTCATTTCAGGCATGGCTTCTTTCATCACTGCTTTCGTATCGGCATCTTTGTTAATAGTTGTTTCTTCAATTTTACGATCAAGCTTTTGAAGATACTTGGCTGCAAAATCCTTTCCACCAAGACCAAATGATAAGCCGAATGCCAGGGCAAGTGCACCAAGCGTTAGAATGAACGCAGCATTTACAATGGAAGCGGCGAGACCAAGCTGATCGAGTGCCATAAAGATTGAAATCGCGATAATGGCTGCCTGAGCGATATTGGCAAGGAATTTATAATGCGGTCCTTGAAGAACCGTGCTTAGCAATTTCTTAACCAGACCTCCCAGCCACAAACCTACGCCAAGAATGACAAGAGCTGCAATCACATGAGGCAGGTAGGCAATTACACCTGTCGCCAATGTTACCAGGAAGTCAAGGCCAAGGATATTAAGAGCCTGTACCACAAACAACAGGACAATAATCACTTCTGCAATATAGCCAATCACCTGGGAGAAGCTTAAACCATTGCCTGCAGCAGCAGACTTATTTAATCCCATACCGGAGAAGTAAGAATTCAATCCAATGCGTTCGAGTAAACTGGAGACGAATTTGCGTACCCATTTTCCGAGCCAAACTCCAATCAGCACGAAGAATATAGCTACAGCAATATTCGGCAGCATCGTCAGGACATCATTCAGCATGGCAATGGCAGGTCCGGAAATGCCTTCAATATCCAATCTCTCTAGAGCGGCAATGACTGTTGGGATCAGAATAAGAACAAACACAACTGTGCCAATCACAGATGCCAGGCTTGTCCCTTCAAACAATCGGTTTAAGCCAAGTCTTGCGGTCAGTTTTTCACTTCCAATAGCCTGCAGGAAATTCGTTACAATATCACGGACGATTTTCGCAACGAACCAGCCTACAAATAAAATCAGGGCTGCTGCAAGAAGCTTAGGCAAAAAGGCCAGGATGCTTTCAAGCATGCCGGTGAACGGTCCGGCGATTCCATTCATGTTTAGAGCTCCCAATACAGCCGGCAGGAATACCAGCAATGTCAGATAGAACACAATTTTAGCTGCGTTATCAATAACATTGGCAGGCTGCTCTATATGGTCTGTTAAATTCCATTTGCTAAGCTTTTCTTGAACTTTGAGCGTTCTGCCGCTCTTTCTGATCAGCAGGCTGAGTCCGGTGGCGATAAGCCATGCGAATAATAGAATTAGAGCTGCTTTTAAAATGCTCGGCACTGCTGCCATTATGGAGGAGAACATGCCCACAAGAGGTGCAGCGATAATATCGAGGTCCAATATATTGAAGAACAGGATAAATACGAACACTAACAGCAGATAGAAAATAATCTTGCTGATTATTTTCTCAGATGAATACTTTCTATTTGCTTTATCAGGGAATACTCTGTCATCAAGGCTGGTTTTGCGCAGCCCTTTTAAAACGGCTTTTTCTATTGCTTTTGCAATCATCCACCCAACTAATAATACTAATAGTGCTAATAATAAATCAGGCAGTTTGGCCAAAAGGTAATCAAATCCGCCCCAGTACCGATTATTGTCCAATATTGTCACTCCTTAAAAGAATTTGTAGAATTGCATACTTTCATATACCCACTGCTTTTAGGAGTAAACAGTCCTTTTATCAAGATTGTTTTCGCAGAAGGGGCGTTTGACTTGCCCCATTCGGACAGAAGAAGAGGAAAACAGGAAGATGGAGTCCGAATGTGGCGCTCATTCGGACAGGGGAAGAGGAAAAAGGTAGATAGAGTCCGAATGTGGTGCTCATTCGGACAGAAGAAGAGGAAAACAGGGTGGTAGAGTCCGAATGTGGTGCTTATTCAGACAGGAGAAGAGGAAAACAGGGTGAAGGAGTCCGAATGTGGCGCTCATTCGGACAGGAGAAGATATAACACAGAAGGAAGCTTTATGAATCCTGCCTCTTCACCAAAACACAGCAGTTGTTATAGACACGCATAATACATGATAAAAACCTATCGATGAGATAACAGACTTTATAGAAAAGAGACGTTGGAGGTCATTTCCAAAGTCTCTTTTCTATAAATCTTACCTCGTAAATTCCTTACGTGCTAAATCGATTCTTTGCTGCTTTTTTCAATGAGAATTGCGGAATACTGATTCCAATCAGGATCAGCACAATTCCGAAAGTCTGTGCTTCCGAAATTCTTTCGCCTAGAATCAGCATGGCCGCAGCAACAGCAGCCGGGAGTTCGGCAGAACCTACAATTGTGGCAAGCCCTGAATCTAAATGGGGTGAACCGATTGCAAAAAATAAAATTGGGAAAATGGCTCCGAACAATGCCATCAGCAGGCCGAATTTCCATAGGCCTTCAAGCTGAATGCCGCCGCTTATTAAGACGGGGCCTGAAACAGCTGCAACCAGAAGAAGTCCGCCAAATGTGATGAAGATGCTCCTCTGAATGGTTGGAATTCCCTTACCTGCCTTGCCGCTCGCAAAAATGAATACGGCAAATGTTACCGCAGATAATAAGCCATAGATCAGGCCATCAGCTTGAATAGGATGTGACCCGGAATTAATCAGGTTGCTTGCAAATACTGTCCCTATAATAAGCAAGATCGAAGAAATGACTTTTGCTTTACTGGGCATCTTTCTTTCATATAGGGCTTCTAAAAGAATTCCTATCCAGGTGAACTGAAATAAGAGAACAACAGCGATGGAGGCCGGATTCCGGTCGAGGCTCATTCCATACAGAATGCCTGTTAAACTTAGGGAGGCACCGGTCAATAACAAAGCTGCTGTTTGTTTAAGGGTGATTTTCGTTCTTTTGATAAATGGGAAAGAAAGCAACAGCAAAAGGAGCCCAAATAAATATTGGCTTCCGGTCAATTCAGGAACAGAGTGGCCGGCCTGGAGTCCAAGTTTTACAATGGATGCCAGAATGCCATAACTGCATGCGCCAAGAAAAATAAATAATGAATATTTTAAATTTGCCATTATGGATACTCCTTTCTAAAGAGGATATGGGGCAAGGTCAATCATAACATCTCAGTGATCCTAAAGGGGAAAGATTTTTTTTCACAAAAATAAGAGCCAGTGATTTTTCTCACTGACTCTTTCTTTATTATCGTCTATTCTCCTAAGTAGGCATTTAACATCCAAATATGCGTATCTAATTTCTCCATAAGGCCGATGGCGAAGTCGCCTGTCACTTGATCTTCCTGCTCCTCAGCAAGCTGGGCTAAAGAAATTAATAGTTCTTTAATCTGTCTATAATCGGAAGTAAGAGCGGCAACCATATCTTCTGCTTTCTTTTCCCCATTAGTCTCTTCAAGAGTAGTGATGCTTAAGAACTCCTTTAATGTCGCTGCCGGTGAGCCACCGATTGCAAGCAGGCGTTCCGCTGCCTCATCCACAACTTCCGCTGCTTCATTATATAATTCTTCGAACTTTTCATGAAGGGTAAAGAAAAGCGGGCCTTTTACAAACCAGTGGTAGCGGTGCAATTTAGTATAAAGAACACTCCAGTTTGCGATTTGTACATTTAATGCTGCATGTAATTTTTCCATTTTTATATTCCCCCTATGTCATTTATATTTTTATTATAACAAATATTAAATTAAAATCAATACTTATTTATAATAATTATAAATAAGATAAATTAGAAATCCGCAGTATAACCCTGAACGATTATGGTAAAGTGATATAGTACCGCTTAATTGGGAAGACATAACGGTTAGTGAGGATTTGAAATGGAATACGTTTTATTTATTACACTCGGAGCGCTTATTAGTGTGCTTTCCGGTTTTTTTGGAGTAGGCGGGGGATTTATTCTTACTCCCACTCTCATGCTATTTGGTTTTTCTCCTGTAGAAGCGATCACCACGAGTTTGCTTTTTTCAATTGGAACCTCCCTTTCAGGCATCTTCGCTCATATCAGGATGAAGAATATACGGCTTAAGCAAGGGCTGATACTTGGACTAAGCGGCATGGCAGCTACTCAGGCTGCACACCCCTTTGTGCTGTTTCTTGAGGAAAAGGGCTGGGATACGTGGGCAGTGCCTTTGTTTTATATCATTCTCCTGTCTTATTTTGCTTTAGGTATGTTAAAAAGCGGGAAAAAGTCTGCCTCAGGCGCCGTTCCGCCTTCTGAACTATCTCCATCTATTGTGAAGATGGTGCTCATTGGATTTTTTGCTGGCTTTGTTTCTACGACTTTAGGTGTGGGCGGCGGCTTTATTATGGTGCCTTTATCGGTTGCTTATTTAGGGATGATGCCGAAAAAAGCAGTAGGGACCAGCTTGTTTGCTATTCTGCTGATTGTCACTGCAGGCTTTGTTTCTTATTCTTCAACCATATCCATTGATTATTGGATTGGCCTTTCACTGGTAGGAGGAGGCCTCATAGGGTCACAATTTGGAGCGAAGCTTACCTCCTATTTTGAAAACGAAGAGATCACCTATATGCTCGGAGCCTTATATATGGCTACTGTGGCAAGTGTGATTCTAAAGTTAATACACTTGAATTATACCGGCTTACTGGTGATGGCCATCTTTGTCGGCGGATTTTTAGTAAGAAGCCTTGTGAAAATGCAGAAAGCAAATACCCGCACAAAGGCAAAAAAGGAGAGACCATAATGGCCTCTCTTTTTACATTTGCTGGGGCACCTTCATGCCGAGTGTTTGCATGCCATCGGTAAGGACAATTGTGACTGCTTTGACAAGGGTAAGTCTTGATTTGATGCCGTTATCTTTCTCCAATATTCTTACCTGTCCGTAATATTTATTGAAGGCTTGAGCCACATCAATCAAATATTTAGCCAGGACAGAAGGGGAAAGCTGCATATAAGATTGTCTGATTTTTTCAGGATACTGATAGAGCAGCTTGATAATTTCCCAGCTGTAAGAATCAGATAGCCCATTTTCGGCAGATGGAACATTGTCTGCCTTGCGGAGCAGAGAATAGGCCCGGGCATTGGTGTATTGCAGATAGGGTCCTGTTTCTCCTTCAAATGTCAGCATATCTTCAAGTGAAAATTCAATATTATTCATGCGGTCATTTTTCAGGTCATGGAACAGAATAGCCCCGATGCCGACTGCTTCAGCGACTTCATCTTTGTTTTCCAAGCCGGGATTTTTAGCTTCGATATTGTTCTTTGCCAGAAGGATTGCTTCATTCAGGACCTCCTCAAGAAGGATGACTCTGCCTTTTCGGGTAGACATCTTTTTCCCATCTTTTAAATAGAGGCCAAAAGGGACATGTGTCATATTATCCGCCCACTCATAACCCATCTTTTTAATAACGCTTTTAACCTGTCTGAAATGGATGCTCTGTTCCTGACCGACAATGTATAGGGAATGATCAAACTGATAGGTTTCTTTTCTGTAAAAAGCTGCAGCGAGATCCCGTGTTGCATACAGAGTCGCTCCGTCGGATTTTTTTATCAGGCATGGAGGGAGGTCTTCAACAGGCAGTTGAACCACCTCTGCGCCATTAGACTCAGCCAGCAGGTCTTTTGCCATGAGTTCCTCTATGACGGGTTCCATTTTATCATTATAAAAAGCTTCACCATTGTATGAGTCGAAATGAATACCAAGCATATCATAAACCCGCTGGAATTCTTTCAATGATTCATCTCTAAACCAGCTCCAGAGTGCCTGAGCTTGCTCATTTCCGTTTTCAAGCTCTTTGAACCAGGAACGCGCTTCATCTTCAAGGGCTGGGTTAGCTTCTGCTTCTTCATGGAAGCGTATATATAGGCTAAGCAGTTCCTTTATGGGATTTTCCTTCACTTTATCCGGGCTGCCCCACTTTGTATAAGCGGTGATCAGCTTGCCGAATTGTGTGCCCCAGTCGCCTAAGTGGTTGATTCTGACCGCTGTATAACCGCATTTTTCGGCCAGGCTGCCGAGGGCGTTTCCAATGACCGTAGACCGCAAATGGCCCATGGAGAAGGGCTTTGCGATGTTTGGCGAAGAGAAATCAAGCACGGCTGTTTTGCCTGCGCCATCATTCAGCTGTCCATATTCTTTTCCTTCGTTCAAAATTTTTTCCATTATGAC
Source organism: Cytobacillus sp. (assembly GCF_964223445.1). Taxonomy (NCBI): domain Bacteria; kingdom Bacillati; phylum Bacillota; class Bacilli; order Caryophanales; family Bacillaceae; genus Cytobacillus; species Cytobacillus sp. Next base: position 38,549 of record NZ_CAXQGS010000127.1, on the reverse strand, counting down.
TGCACCGGCTGACTCTTTGGAAAAGAAGATATTAATGTAAGGACCAGCAGCCTCTGCTTTTTCGATATGCGGTCCCTGAATCAGGCACGCTGTCTCTTCAGCAATAGAGGCAGGTGACTTCCTCAATGCTTTTGCAAGTGTAAAACAGGGAAAAGCAAGATCGCCATATGCCGGATTCTTTGGCGTTTCGATTAAGTCTGCAATTGCTTCGTCTGAAAGCTGCCCATTCAGCACTGAAGCCAGCTGGGCTGTGAAAATAGCTTTAAAATTAATCATATTACACCTCCTGGAAAATAAAAAAGCCCGTCTCTATATAAATATAGAGACGAGCTGAATCTGCCCGCGGTACCACTCTGATTGTCCAAAGGACCTCTTGCAAAAGGACGTTTCCTAATATTTGAACTTCCTTATGGGGTTTGGTAACGGGACTCCTTACCCGGCATAGCCTACTTTTCTTTCAGCTATGCATCTCCGAAGTGCGCTTCGCAAAAAGGATTTTCCGACAGGCTTGCACCGTCCCTGTCTCGCTTTTAGGAAAGAGCCCTTTGCTACTCTCTTCATCATAGACACTAAATATATTAATGTTATTATACGCGGTTGGAATTATTTTGCAACATAATTTGAATCCGTTGAAAACATATAAGTCTTATGATGGTAGCGAATGCTGAAAATCAGGCCCATCGCCATCATGTTTCCCATAAGCGAGCTCCCGCCGTAGCTGATAAACGGCAGCGGAATGCCGGTGATTGGCAGTACCTGAATTGTCATACCGATATTTTGAAATACATGGAAGGTGATCATACTGATGACCCCGACACAAATATAAGTATTAAAGGGGTCGGTCGTCTCCAAGCCGGTTTTAGTTAAGTGATAGATAAGCAGAAAGAAAAGGCTGATTACTACACTGGCACCAAAGAAGCCGTACTCCTCGCCAATGACGCTAAAAATAAAATCAGTATGGGCATCAGGCACATATACCTGTCTGTCAGTAAACCCTTTTCCGGATATTAATCCTGAGCCGATTGCGAGCATGGAGTTGTACAGCTGCATTCCGGCTCCCTGCTTGTGATTAACCGGGTCAAGCCAGGAATAAATTCTGCTGAACTGATAGGGGTCTATCCCAAGGTACTTCTCCAAAATCTCTGGTGCTATGATGACCAGATAAAGCACCGTTCCCGCGAAGGCGCCAAGGATCCCATAAATCGGAACAAGGATTTTCCAGGTGATTCCGGAAACCAGGATGATTCCTGTTAAAATGGCGATGATGACAAGGGCGGTACCCAGGTCTTCAATAATGATCAATCCTAATGGAGGCAATGTGGCTGCCCCTAATTTGATTAGAAGGAAAAAGTCAGTTCCTGCAGTCTTTGCCTGATATTTTAGATGGTGGTCAGCGATGATTTTGCTGAGGGCAATAATAAGGAATACCTTAACAAACTCTGAGGGCTGCACAGAACCAAGTCCAGGAATGATATACCACAATGTAGCCCCTTTGCGTTCTGGTGCAATGCTTTCCGGTGCAATGAATAACCCGACAAGCAATAGGATGCCTAAACCATACAGCAGCCAGGTAAGCCTTCTGATTTGCTCGCTGTCAAAATACATGACAATTGCCACAATGATAGCTCCAACAACATAATTTTTTATTTGTGAGACGACAAAATTCCCTTCATATTGATTGGAGGATTGTCCGCTGTAAATAGCGATGCAGCTGATGAGGAAAAATAGCAGCAGAAGAAAGCATAATGTCCAATCGAATCGGTCTGAGAATCTATTATTCTGGTTCATTTGTATACACCTGGTTTCTTTACCTTTTTACATTTTTATCCTAACAAAGAAAAATAACCCTTACAATGGAGAACAGATTACATTTTTTCTCTGCATGTAGTTAGACGAATGAATCAGCACGATGGTTTCCTGTATTTTCAAAAAAACGGGCATGCTGCAATTTAAAATTTTTTCTCATCGGCAAATATATTTTCAGCTTTTTTTGCTACAATAAGAGAATAAAATACTGGATGTTTAACAGGCAGTTTCAAAGGAAGCTGTCTTTTTACTAATTTGTGAAGGTGCTTGTGCTATTCTTATCTGTCTAGCCCAGTGCTTTTCTTTGAAAACACCACTTTGGGTAACGGTTCGGAGGTTTCGTCATTGAAAAGAAGGAATCATGCAATTCGTGATCTCATCTACATCCATCTTAATGAACAGGATCAGTATGTGATGACTTATGGAATTGAGTTTGCAGAGTTTGCCCAAACTCTTTCAGATTCTATTAATAATCTGCTGCTGTTAAAGCATCGTTTTGAACATGGGGACTTTAATACCCATACGATGTTCGATTATGTGTCAAGGGACAAGCTGGGCAGGCTGGTTGAGGATGATGTATACGGCTATGGCGATTTTTGCTGGATCGACTTCGAGGAAGAGGAAGCGGTGAATGAGCTTCCCGGCCAGACAATTGCTGAGCTTCTTTATCTTGGTCATGTCAAGGAACATCTTAAGCCGCCTTTTTACAATTATCTGAGCAATCGCTTTGTGTACCTTGCCCATGATGATGGCTGGTTTAACCGCACATATTATCGCGATCTGAACGATTTTTACCGGATGCTTGGAGAAGTAATCCCCGGTAAAATGGGACAGATGAAAGTCGAAAAAACGCTCCTTGGCATTAAAAAGAAAAAGACGTATCCTCCAATTACCAGAGATGTCCTGCTTTCCTTAAAGCCTCTTATGAAAGAAGGAGCGGTCCTTTCCATTAAGGATATCGAACAGAATCGGGTCCGGATAGAAATTCCTATTTGGATCATTGGTGATTTTGCGAATATGGATGATATGTATGATGAGTATGAAGCCATTGTGAAAGAGCCATGTGAGGCTAAGATTGTGTTCGATAAGAAAACAAGAGAATGGAAAATATACTCGCGTTAGAATTCTGAACTTTTTTACAACATTCAGCAAATTTCTCTTACTTTTTCTGCGGGATGGTGTATAATCGGAGATAGAAAATTTTATATCCGCATAGAACAGGTGTCTTCTCAAAAGAGCTTTAAAACAGGCTCTTTTGAAGACTTAATAGGGAAGCTGGTGAAAGTCCAGCGCGGTCCCGCCACTGTAAATGGAAGCTGTCTGCAAATCCACTGTACAGGAATGTATGGGAAGGAGCAGAACGCATTGACCATGAGCCAGGAGACCTGCCTGATTCTTAGCACCCATAAACCTACGAGGATAGGGAGGTGTTTGGTCCGGCCATCCCTTTTGCACTGATTGATAAATGACCATACCAACATCTCCTTGCCGTTCGAGGGGATGTTTTTTTATTTTATAGGTGGTGACAGGCACCGCCCGAATTTTGTCGAAAGTTCTAGGAGGATTGCTGAGTATGAAAAAGTTTTATGCATTTTTATTAACGTTGCTTCTGGCTGCAGGAGTGCTTGCAGGCTGCGGCGAGAGTGCTGAACAGCCTAAAGAAGAGAACAAGGTTGAGGAAGGGCAGAATGCCGGCGGGGAAGAAGCTGCTTTTCCTGTAACAATAAAGGATGCTCTTGATAATGAAATAACCATTGAATCCAAGCCTGAAAGAATCGTGTCCATGATTCCAAGCAACACCGAAATTGCTTTTGAATTGGGGCTTGGAGAAGAAGTTGTCGGTGTCTCCGATTTTGATAATTACCCGCCCGAAGCCACAGAAAAAGAAAAGATTGGCGGCATGGAATTTAATGTAGAGAAAATTATTTCTTTAAATCCGGATCTTGTCCTTGCTCATGCTTCAAGCGCACATAATTCCGAAGCTGGTCTTCAGCAATTAAGGGATGCAGGTGTGACCGTCCTTGTTGTCAATGATGCGAAGAGCTTTGATCAGGTTTTTGAATCCATTGAAATGGTTGGAACCGCAGCGGGAGAGAAAGATAAAGCAGAGCAGCTTGTTTCAGACATGAAAAGCAAGCTCGAGGAAATCAAAACAAAAGCTCAGGGCATAAAAGAAGAAGACCGTAAATCCGTATTCGTGGAAGTTTCACCTGCTCCTGAAATCTATACAGCAGGTACAAAAACATTTATGGACGAAATGCTAAGTGCCATCAATGCAGAAAATATCATTACGGAAGAAGGATGGCCAAAAATGGATCCGGAAGCGATTATCGAACGGAATCCGGATGTAATCATCACAACTCATGGCTATTACACTGAAGATGCTGTCGGCAATGTAATGGGCAGGGATGGCTGGCAGGATATAACCGCAGTGAAAAATAAGCAGGTTGCCGATGTTGATTCCGATATGGTAACCCGCTCTGGCCCTCGTATTATTGAAGGAGTCGAGGAACTTGCAAAAGCAGTATATCCGGACGTATTTAAATAATAAATTTTTAGCTTATATAACAGCAGCGGCTTTCCTGCTTTTTGCCATGCTGATGGGGATATCAATTGGAACAGTGTCTGTTCACCCCATGACGATTATCAGAGTAATAAGCGCTGAGCTATTTCCTTTTATTTCGTTGGAAAACACGGATGCTATGCATTCAAATATCATTATGAATATTCGCCTGCCGCGCGTATTGCTGGCTGGCCTAGTAGGGGCGTCTCTTGCAATTGCGGGAGCCGCCTTTCAAGGTTTATTAAGAAATCCGCTGGCAGATCCATATACAATTGGGGTTTCGTCCGGGGCTTCACTCGGTGCTGTTTTAACATTATTCTTAGGCTTATCCATTCCGTTTGCAGGAATGTTTACGCTGCCGTTATTCAGCATTTTGTTTTCCTTTTTAACCATTTTTGCCGTTCTGCTATTTGCCAGAAAGATTGAAAGATCCATGAAAGTGGAAACGATTATTTTAACAGGCATTATCTTCAGTTCTTTTCTTGGCGCTCTAATTTCCCTAATGATAGCCCTTACTGGAGAGGAGCTTAGACAGATTATTGGCTGGCTTCTTGGCAGTGTATCCATGAGAGGCTGGGCGTATATTAACATTATCCTTCCGTTTTTTGTAATAGGTGCCATCCTTCTGTTAGTGAACAGTAAAGAGCTGAATGCCATGAGCTTCGGAGAGGAAAAGGCCCAGCATATAGGGGTGGACGTTCAGAAGAGAAAGATGATGGTCCTGGTAGCTGGCTCCGTCTTAACGGGTGCGGCTGTAGCTGTGTCTGGAACGATAGGGTTTGTCGGGCTAGTGATCCCTCATCTGACCAGGCTGTTATGGGGACCGGATCATAGGCACCTATTGCCGCTATCGATTCTTATGGGTGCAGGTTTTCTTATTATTGCCGATCTGGTTTCACGGACAATCATTGCACCTACCGAGCTTCCAATCGGTGTGATTACAGCGATCATCGGTGCACCTGCGTTTGCCATTATTTTAATTAAAAGAAAGAATAAACTTTGAACTTCGATTACTGTCCAGTATAAGCGTCCACCCATTCAAGGGGATGGCTTCCGGGATTTTCTTCGCTGGAACAAACGTTTCTGCTTGTTCTGAAGGCATATCTTAGTTCAGAAAGAAGTGGTTAATCATGCTTAGCGTTCATCAGGTTACTGGCGGATATGCCGGTACACCGGTTGTGAAAAATATCAGCTTTGAAGTAGAAAAAGGGGAGCTTTTCGGAATATTGGGGCCGAATGGAAGCGGCAAGACCACGATTCTAAAGATGCTGAGCGGAATTCTGCCTCATAAGTCAGGAGATATACTGATCAAAGGAAAGAACCTTTCACAGTATACACCGAAAGAGCTTGCAAAAATTATTGCTGTTCTGCCGCAGCACTCCTCTCAGGCCTTTTCTTATACCGTAAAAGAAACGGTTTCTCTCGGGCGGTATGCCCATCAAAAGGGGTGGTTCCAGAGCTGGTCCGGCAAAGATGAAGAAGCGGTCAATCGGGTCATGGAGCAGACAGGCATTTCCCATTTTCGGGATTATGATATACAGCAATTATCCGGCGGCGAAAGACAAAGGGTGTTTTTAGCCCAGGCCCTTGCCCAGGAGCCGGAAATATTATTGCTGGATGAGCCGACTAACCATCTTGATTTATCCTATCAAAAAGAATTGCTTGATCTCCTTTCTGTATGGTCAAAGGACTGCGGGCTGACGGTCATTTCCATTTTTCATGATTTGAATTTGGCTGGCCTGTATTGTGACCGCCTATTGCTGCTGGAGAATGGCGAAGTCAATATTAACCACATACCCAATGAGGTTTTAAAAGAAAGCAGAATACGCGAGGTCTATAGGACGAAGATTGAGAAGCTTCCGCATCCAAGAGTCCCGGCCCCTCAGATGGTGCTGGTGCCCCAGCGCTCTCAGGCGGAAAGTCAATCAGTGAATCGAATTGATCAATCCAGTCTTGAGGTAAAGGACGACTTACTTGTCATTTGTTCCCCATTTCCGCTGAAAACCATGTCATCAGGTGTAACCGGATCTGGCACCGGCTGGAATCGCATATTTCTAAACCGGCATGTGAGCAAGAATTATGATTGCAGTGATCATCGGGCGGAGATGGCGGATTTTGTCCGGGAGATTGGCTTTGAACCCGGGGAAACCGTGGGGATGATGACCGCTGTATATGTTGAAGATCATAGCAGTAAATTTTATGAAGAGGGAACCTTTTCTGTGTATGTGGTCGTGACAGCAGGTGTCGGCAATGCTGTTGATGCCTCGAAAAGTGAAGCACATTCTTATCATCTGACTCCGGGTACAATCAATACATGGATTTTCGTTAATGGCAATCTGACAGAGGAATCCTTTATCCAATGCATTATGACTGCAACCGAGGCAAAGACAAGAGCCTTATATGATCAGAAAGTAAAGGATGCAGTCACAGGGACGATTGCGACCGGAACATCGACAGACAGTATTATGATTGCGGCCACACAGCAGGGAGAAAACCTCGAGTATGCGGGTACCATTACACCGCTAGGCAAAGTGATCGGAAAAGGTGTCTACGAATGTACTGTAGAGGCGATAAAAAAATCGCAAAGAAGGATAAAGAGATGATTTTAAATCACCTGCTTGCCCTATCCTTTGCCTGCATAATAGATAAGCTGATAGGAGACCCGCCAAACTGGCCGCATCCGGTCAGATGGATGGGTGCCCTGATACATAAACTTGAACAAGGCCTTAATAAAGGGCGTTTTAGAAAATTAAATGGGATTATCATGCTTTTTATAGTCCTGCTGGCTGCAGGAGGAATAACTTTTTTAATCATCCGCCTCTTCTATGGAATTCACCCGATTGCCGGCATTCTGGCAGAGGGCATTTTTATCTTCACAGCCATTGCACAAAAGAGTTTAAAAGATGCAGCACTGGAGGTGTATGAGCCTCTGGCAGAAGGAGATATGGAAGAAGCAAGACTGAAGCTTTCATACATTGTCGGCAGGGATACAGATCGATTGGATGAGCCAGGCATTGTCAGGGCTGCCGTGGAGACAGTGGCTGAAAACACCAGTGATGGCATTACAGCTCCATTATTCTGGGCCTTGATTGGAGGTGCTCCAATGGCCCTTATCTACAGGGCCATTAATACATGCGATTCAATGGTTGGCCATAGAAATGATAGATATATGAATTTTGGATGGGCATCCGCCAAAGTGGATGATATCGCGAACTGGATCCCGAGCCGGCTGACATCGGTTTGCATCATGCTTACACAAAACCCGGGGCATTCTTCATATGGGGAAGTATGGAGAGTTCTATTAAGAGATGCACCAAAGCACCCGAGCCCAAATAGCGGCTGGGGCGAAGCAGCTGTTGCAGCCCTTCTGGGGGTTCAGCTTGGAGGAATCAATTTTTATAAGGGTGTAATCTCAAACCGTGCAACGATGGGAAAGCCGATGGTGCAGCTTGAAAAAGAACATATCATAAAAACCATTTCGATTATGAACAAGACGGTTTTCTTATTCTTGCTTTTATTATGGACAGGAGGGATGCTCCTTGATTTGGCCTTCACATGGATCTAACCCGCAATATTTATATAAAGCAATCGATAAACCAATGCCCGAGGAGCGAATTGATTTCAGTGCCAATATCAATCCCCTTGGCCCTCCCCGCGAATTAAAAGAAGGATGGGGAAACTTATTTCAATTTATTAGCGATTATCCGGATCCCCATTCTACTCTATTAAAAAGCAAATTGGCGGCTGCAGAGGGAATAAAAGAAACACAGATTTTGGTGGGAAATGGAGGCGCCGAGCTAATCACCCTGATTGGCCGGATGATAGCCGGAAAAAGGGTGCTGATTATTCAGCCGGCTTTTTCGGAATATGAAGAGGCCTGCCGCGTGAATCATTGTAAAGTCTCCTATCATCAGCTGGAGCCTGGGGCCTGGAATCTCAATATAGAAGCGCTATCTGAAAAGCTAAGAGCCGCTGATGTTGTTTTCTTCTGTAACCCGAATAATCCGACAGGTATTTTTTACCCATCTTCCATTGTGAAGGAATTGATTGAGAAGTGTCATATCCACAGCTGCCTGCTTATTATGGATGAAGCTTTTTATGACTTTGCCTGCGACTATCAATCTATTGTTCCTTTCATAGGAAAGGATTCGAATGTTGTGGTGCTGCGCTCCATGACAAAGATGTTTTCTATACCGGGCCTGCGCCTTGGATACATGATGGGAAGTGAGGGGTTAATTGAAAGAGCGAATGCTCTGAAACCGCACTGGAGCGTAAATGCTCTTGCTTTAAAAGCAGGAGAATGGTGTCTGGACAGCAAAGAGCATGTCAGGCTGACAAAGAATTTGATACGGCAGGAGAGAGAGCGGCTGGTTCAATTTTATCAGCAATTTGATTTTGAGGTTTCTCCTTCTTCAGTTAATTTCTATTTGTTAAGAGATCCGAAACTTGATATGCAGCTGCCTCTCTTTCAATTTTTGCTTGAGAAAGGAATTATCCCAAGGCACACAATGAATTTCCTTGGCCTGGAAGGAAGATGGCTGCGCTTTGCGATTAAAGGGCCGAAAGACAATGATGTGCTGATGGAGGCGATGCGGCAATGGCGGGAGGATCGCTGATTTTTATCTCCGGTGGAGTGCGGAGCGGAAAGAGCTCCTTTGCAGAGAGGACTGCTGCGGGGCTGGCAATGAAGTCGGAAGGAAAGCTTCATTATATTGCTGCAGGAAAAGCATACGATCCCGAGATGGAGGCACGGATTCAGAGGCACCAGGATTACCGCGAAAAGAGCGGTTTGAGCTGGACAACCTGGGAGAAGCCTTCCGAACTTGAAGAGATCTCGGGAAACTTTAATAATCAGGATATTGTTCTTTTCGATTGCTTGACTACTCTCTTGAATAATGAACTTTTTAGAGCGGAAGACGATTGGCGGAACAGAGAATTCCAGGAAAGTCTGTCATTTGATATTCTCAGGGCCATCACTGAAATCCGTAAAAATTGCAGGTACTTGATCGTTGTCAGCAACGAAGTCTTGAATGAGCCAATTGGCAAAAATGAACTGGTGATTACCTATTCAAAAATACTTGGGACGCTTCACAGGAATATAGTAGGTATGGCTGATGAAGCCTATCTTGTTGAAGCTGGCATCCCCATACAAATGAAAGGGGAACCGGAATGAAAGGAATAATGATTCAGGGGACTTCATCCGATGCCGGCAAAAGCCTGATTGCTACGGCTCTTTGCCGGGCCTTCTCCAATGAAGGTTTCCGCACGGCTCCTTTTAAATCCCAGAATATGTCTAATAATTCATACGTGACAAAGGATGGAAATGAAATCGGCAGGGCACAGGGCATTCAGGCTGAAGCGGCAAGAACTGAAGCTGCTGTCTGGATGAATCCCATTCTCCTTAAGCCGCAATCCGCTCAGAATGCGGAGGTCATTCTCCTTGGAAAAGCAGTCAATTCCCTATCAGGAAGAAGCTATCGGGAAACCTATTATGAAAAGGGACTGGAGACCATCAGAGAGGCACTGAGCCTGCTTGATGCTCAATACGAGCTGCTTGTGATAGAGGGTGCTGGCAGCCCTGTTGAAATTAATTTAAAAGATAAAGAGCTTGTGAATATGAAAGTCGCCGAAATGGCGGATGTGCCGGTCATCCTGGTTGCTGATATTGACAGGGGCGGTGTTTTTGCCAGCATTGTTGGAACCCTGGAGCTTTTCACCAAACAGGAAAGGCAGCGGGTTGCGGGCATTATTATTAATAAATTCCGCGGAGATATCACGCTGTTTGAGGATGGCATCCGCTGGATTGAGGAAAAGACGGGCATCCCTGTCCTTGGCGTTCTGCCTTACTTGGATAACCATATGATCGATGCAGAGGATTCCCTATCCATTCAGTTTGCTGCTCCAAGAGCTGGAGGAGGTATTCTGGATATTGCAGTGCTGCGGCCGCCATTTATTTCAAACTTTAGTGACATCGATCCGTTTTACTATGAAGATGACGTTAACATTAGATGGGTAAGACATCTATCAGAGGCTGGCTCGCCTGATGCGGTGATCATTCCCGGCACAAAGAGCACGATTCGCGATTTGCGCTATTTCAAGGAAAAAGGTCTGGCGGACTGGATTGTGCGCTATGCTGCCGATGGAGGTTCTATTGCCGGCATTTGCGGAGGATACCAGATGCTCGGCAGGAGATTAATCGATATGGCGGGTTCTGATACCGGTAATCCTAATGAAAAGGAAAAAGGCTTGAATTTAATACCGGCAGATACCATTTTTCATGAACGCAAGAAGACCGTGCAGGTGAAGGGCAGTCTGCATTCAAGTATGAACGTTCCCGTAAAAGAAATCTTGGATGGATATGAAATACATTTAGGTGAAACATTTCTTGAAAAAGACTTTGAAGGCAATCGCCTTCTTCTGCTTCAAAATGGCGAAGAAGATGGATTCTATGGAAATGAAGGCCGTCTGGTAGGGACGTATATGCACCACATCTTCCATAATGATGAATGGAGGGGTGCGTGGCTTAATTCCCTGAGAAAACAAAAAGGCATTCCAAGTAAGGAGCCTGTCCGAATAAAAGCCCTGAAGGATAGGAAATACAACGAACTGGCGGAAAATATTATTCAGCATCTTGATTGGGGAAAATTAAAGGAAATCGCCTTTAGCTGGAGAAAACAGAATGAAATGGCTTAAAGGATTATTGATCAACCTTCAATTTTTCACAAGCATTCCCATTCCAATTTCTCTGCCCATGGATAAGCCTCACTTGGAGAAGGCAATCAGAACCTTCCCTATAGCCGGCCTCATTCAGGGGAGCATATACGCATTTATTCTCTATGCTTTTCTGGAATGGACTCCTTTTTCAATCCTGGCTGCGGCTTTTGCCGTCTGGCTGGCCGGCATTTTGCTGACCGGCGGGATTCATCTTGATGGGTGGATGGATGCGAGCGATGCGTTCTTCTCCTATCGGGATCAGGAGAGGCGGCTGGAAATCATGAGTGATCCCCGAGTGGGGGCGTTCGGTGTGCTGTCCATCATCGTATTGATGAGTACCCGTTTTCTATTTATCTATGAAATTGTCCTTTTATCAAATCCATATTCCTATTTTTTAATCACAGTGATTCCTTTTTTAAGCAAGATGGTAATGGGGGTATTGCTGATAAAAGTTAAGGCAGCCAAAACAGAGGGGCTGGGCTCATTATTTCAGCAGGCTGCTTCGAAAACCACCTTAACTATTTACCCTATCTTCCTTCTGGCCGCCGCGGCAGCTGCCGTGCTGGCAGGTTACCCGACCATTGTTGGGTTTCTTATCATGGTTCTTTTTTCAATATTGTTATTCGCATTTTTATCAAGGAAAGTCATTGCCTGGTTTGGCGGAATGACAGGGGATGTACTTGGGGCCAGTGTGGAAGGGACGGAGGTGCTTTTATGGATGATACTGTGGCTGTTGCATTATTTCGTCATGGGCTGACAGAAGCCAATAAGTCCCATGCTTATCTGGGCTGGACAGATTCTCCTTTGTGTCAGGAACATAGGGAGAAGCTTGCCGCGGCGCCTCAATACTATTGCAGAATTTTCGCGAGTGATTTAGGCAGGTGCATGAAGACGGCGGCTATTCTTTTCCCGGATCATTCTATTGAATCATGTCCCGAATGGAGAGAAATGCATTTTGGCGAGTGGGAAGGCAGGACGTATCAAGAGCTGAAAGATAACCCGGCTTATCAAAAATGGCTGGAAAATCCTTTCTCAGAAGTGGTGCCCGGAGGGGAATCCTTTTCAGCATTTACAGCAAGAGTGGATAAAGGGTGGCAGAATTTAACCGATCAATTGCTTCGGAAGGATATACGCGATGCCGCAGTTATTACACATGGCGGAGTCATAAGATACCTTCTTGAAAAGTATGCACCGGAGAAAAAAGAGTTCTGGGAATGGCAAGTTCCGTTTGGAAGAGGCTATGAGCTTAGATGGACACGGGAAGAGTTTAGGAGGGGAGAGAGATGCACTTCATTACAGGAGGCGCCTTTAACGGGAAATCCCGATGGGTGAAGGGATTTTATCAATTGGATGATACTCCTCATAAATGGATTTCAGCTTATCATGGTGAGTTGGCCGGCGATTTGGATCAAAATCTAATCGTCTATGAGGGAATCGAACTGATGATTCGGGAATGGTCACAAGCGCTGGAGTTTGAAGAGATTCGGGACAAATGGCAGGAGATGCTGGCAAAATGGCAGGAGTGGGAAAAAACAGCTGTCAATCGAAGGATCGTTTTAATCGGATCTGATATTTCAAAAGGCATTGTTCCTATGGAAGCAGCTGACCGAAAGTGGCGGGATGCGTCAGGCTGGACCTTTCAGGATGCCGCTGCTGCTGCAGACAGAGTTGATTTGATTTGGTATGGCATCAGTCAAAAAATAAAATGAAATGGGGAATTGCTGATGAAACTTTATACACGAACTGGTGATGAGGGAAAAACAAGCATTATCGGAGGCAGGGTGGAAAAGGATGATGTACGGGTTGAAGCCTACGGAACAGTGGATGAAGTCAACTGTTTTGTCGGGCAGGCTATGACACAGCTGGATCCGTTCATTTTTCAGGATGTCCTGGAGGATCTGGAGAAGATCCAGCATGAACTTTTTGACTGTGGCGGCGACCTTGCAAATGTGTCAACAAAGCGGGAGCTGAAATTGACGAAGGAATCTGTAGACTATTTGGAGACTAAGATTGATCAATTGATTGAGGAAGCACCAAAGCTTGAAAGGTTCATTCTGCCCGGAGGAGCACCTGCATCTGCATCCATTCATATTGCCAGGACTGTAACCCGGAGAGCAGAGCGGCTCGTGGTCTCACTAAAAAAAGCGGATCCGGAAACCTCTGCAGTGGCACTGAAATTCCTGAATCGTTTATCTGACTATTTCTTTGCCCTGGCCAGAGTGGTTAATTTCCGTCTAAACCAGAAAGATGTGGAGTATGTGCGCAGTGCCAATGTATTCCGTGAAGGAAAGCGCAAGGAGGATAAAGAATGAAAAGCATGCGATTGGGCATGGCAGCCATGCTTGTTGCGTTGACAGCAATCGGTGCAGCGATTAAAGTTCCGGCCATTATCGGTAGCGTGGCACTGGATGCATTTCCTGCCTTGCTTGCAGCCGTGCTGCTTGGAGGCTATGGCGGTGCGGCCGTTGCGGCTATCGGGCATCTGCTGTCGTCGTTATTGGGCGGCATGCCATTAGGGCCTCTTCATCTCCTGATTGCTGTTGAAATGGCACTGTTAGCCTTTATTTTCAGTTCATTGTATCAGAGAGGCCGGCACTGGCTGGCGGGAATTCTTTTTGTGTTGGGCAATGCCTTTGCAGCTCCGCTTCCATTTATCTTTTTAATGGGCCAGGCCTTTTACCTGGCAATTGTGCCTTCTCTTTTTATAGGCTCTGTGATAAATGCTGTTATTGCTTATATAGCGATACCGAGACTTGTCAAGCTTGTGGGCCCGGCTATGACCAAAGCGGGTGCTGAGCAGTGAGGGATGTCTTAACCTTCCCTTTTAATTCTGAAGAAATGATTGTGATAGCAAGTGATAACAGCGGAGCAATCGGTGAGAAAGAACAGGACGCTGTCCAGGTTCCTTACGAAACCGTTTCGTATTATTCCTTCCGAGTCGCTGTCATGGAATGTATGTCAGCAGGTGCTCAGCCATTTGCAGCTGCCATTCAGAATTTCTGCGGAGATGATTCCTGGGACCAGCTTATACGGGGCATTAAGAAGGGGGCCGATGAATTAGGCCTTACGGAACTGCAAATCACCGGCAGTACAGAAAGCAATTTTAACCTGCTTCAATCTGCGGTAGGGTTATCTGTACTTGGTAAAAGGCAGGGAGCGCTTCCTTCTGAGAACCTAACGTATACAAATGATACAAGGATAGCGGTTATCGGTTCCCCATTGGTTGGCCAGGAGCTGATTGAAAGGGAGGCGGAGGCAGCACCCCTGAAGCTTTTTAAAATAATCAACTCCATTGAAGAAATTGAGACGCTTCCTGTAGGTTCAAAAGGCATACTGACCGAGCTGAACGGGCTGTTCTCCAATAGGAAGTTTGAGGTTAAGAATCTTGAATCAGAATTAGACCTGGAAAAATCATCAGGTCCATCGACTTGCTTTATAGCCGTTTTTTCCGAAGCGAAATCGGAAGAAATCAGGAAGCTGGCAGGAAGTTATTTTCATATACTGAAAAGAAGGGCATGAAAAAAGGGATGCTGACCTTATATATCATCCGGCACGGTGAAACGGAATGGAACAAAGAGAAAAGAATGCAGGGGCGCCTGGACTCTGATTTAACGGAGAAAGGCAGACGTGATGCGAAGCTGCTGGGGGAGAGAGTAGAGGATATAGAATTTAAGCGTATAATCTCTTCACCGAGCAAACGGACTTTACATACAGCCCAGCTTGTAAGAGGAACAAGGGAGATTCCTATCGACACAGATGAAAGGCTTATGGAAATAGATCTTGGCGATTGGCAGGGAAGAGTGGAAAGTGAAATAAGGGAGCTTTATCCTGCTGCCTTCGATGCCTATTGGAACCGGCCGGAGTCCTATGAAAGTGCAGGAGGAGAAAGCTTTTACGATGTGGCAAACCGTGTTGCTTCCTTTCTGGAAGACCTGCAAAACACCTTATCAGAAGGCAGTGTGCTAATTGTTACCCATGCAGTTGCTGTCAAAGCTCTGTATATGCTTTGCCGCAATGCTGCTGTCGAACGCATTTGGGACCCGCCCTTCATTCATGGAACCAGCCTGACCATCCTGCAAGTTGATCAGGATAAAAAGGAATTCCTCTTAGAAGGATGCATGGCTCACTGCGAATAAGGCTCAGGCTCGTTAATAAACGAGCCTATTTTTTACTAATGTACTTTTCTTCCCATTCTTCCCTCAGAACGCCCATCCGGATACTGTCATAATACTTCCCATTTACAATCCGGCATTTCCGCATTCTTCCTTCAAGCTGCATGCCAATCTTATCAGCGGCTTTCATCATTCTTTTGTTGCCTGACCAGGTGGTAATGCCTACCCGGGCAAGCGGAAGAGACGAAAATAGAAAGTCCACCCAAAGAGTAAGTGCTTCCGTTCCATACCCGCCATTCCAATACTCGGGGTCGTAAATCACAATTCCTGCTTCAAGCCAATTTGAATCTCGATGCTCCCAGTAGTATCCCACAATACCGATTACCTTTTCAGACGCTTCAATTACCATGCTGCGAGGCGGATGTTCTTCTGCCTTTTGGAGAAATTCCTGTTTATACGTTTCAAAGACTTTATGCTCAAGAGGAAAATAGGGAGCATCCCATTTTTTCCACTCAGGGTTGTCTGTTCCGTAAATATAGTCCCATAATATAGTCAAATCCTCTTCTTGTATGGGACGAATCTTCACCTTTAGGGCTGTATCCTTGTTCATAGAAGGTACTCCTCCATTAAATCTTAGTAAAAACCCTTGTCATGCTCGTTCCTTCTGTGTTGTGCTCTTCATCCCAAATGGAATGGATCTCAAAAGTCCCTTCTTCGAAAAAAAGCGGCAGCTTTCGCTTGAACCAATCCTGCATGGGAAGGTCCAATGCATTTTGTCTTGAAACCCATTGCAGTTCTCCTTCTGGAGGATCCGCAAGAAGGCTTCCTTCATAGGAATCTGCCAGATAGTTAAATACCATGTAGCGGACATTCGCCTGGGGATTTACGTACTCATCCCAGCCTTTAAAAATAACATTCTTGACGTGCAGCCCTGTCTCCTCAAGCACTTCGCGTTTCGCTGCGTCCGTAATGCTCTCGGGAAACTCTACTTTTCCTCCTGGTGCCAGATAGCCAGGGAAGCCTTTATGATTGGGCCGCTTTATGAGAAGGATCTGATCTCCGTCTGCAACCATGCACATCGTGTACATCTGATGTTCGATTTCTTTCCAGTTCATTGCTGCACCTCTATCATGAATATTTCCAAAGTTTATACATTCTTTTAAAAGGAGAAAATACCTCCTTTATTGAAATCATATAATGAATAGAATTATTGAAGAGGTGAACATAAGTGGAATTGAAGATGGGGTATGTCATTCTATATGCGGAAAGCCTGGAAAGAACGAAGCATTTTTATGGTGAATTGCTGGGTCTGAAGCTTAGGAATGAATTTGGAACTTATATTGAGTACGATACAGGCAGCACCATTCTTTCTTTTAATACGAGAGAAGGCGGGCGGGAAGTCACCGGGCTTCCGATACCGGATGGATTAAGAAAGGAGCAGACATTTGAGCTGGGTTTTGTTACAGAAGAGGTAGAAGCGGCAGTTGAAAAGCTAAAGGCCGCCGGAGTCCCTGTCCTGCTCGAGCCTGTTGAAAAGCCTTGGGGCCAGAAAGTGGCATATGTGCAAGACCCGGATGGGCATTATATTGAGGTTTGTTCGCCTATTGGATAATTTAATGACTCTGCTCCAGGGTCATTTTTTTTTTGGAGTTTATTGTTTATATGCATAGTAATCTGTTGATTTCAAAAGAAAAACATAGATTTTAAGTGTTTTTAGCGCTTACATAAGGGTTTGTAAATATAAGTAAATGTGTTATGATTCTATATGTTTTTGTCGGCCCGACTTTGATGAGAGTTCAAAGTCATTACTATAAATCTATTAATAAAGAGGTGTTTATTTGAAAGTTTTATCAAAAAAAGAACAATGGTTTGGCAATGTTAAGGGAGACATTCTTGCTGGAATCGTAGTGGCATTGGCGCTGATTCCTGAGGCGATTGCATTCTCGATTATTGCTGGTGTCGATCCAATGGTTGGATTGTATGCTTCTTTCTGTATTGCTGTAACCATTTCAATAGTTGGCGGAAGGCCTGGGATGATTTCTGCTGCAACTGGTGCGATGGCGTTATTAATGGTTACATTAGTAGCTGATCACGGACTGCAGTATTTATTTGCTGCGACCATTTTGACGGGAGTTCTGCAGATCTTATTTGGTGTGCTGAAGCTGGCCCGCTTTATGAAATTCATTCCGCGTGCAGTTATGATTGGGTTTGTTAATGCACTGGCTATATTGATTTTTATGGCGCAGCTTGAACAGTTTGTAGATGCTACATGGGTAATGTATGCGATGGTTGCGGGTGCATTGGCGATTATTTATATTTTCCCAAGATTCACTAAAGCAGTGCCATCTCCTCTGGTGGCTATTATTGTTATTACGATCATTGCCATCATGACAAAGAGTGATGTGCGCACTGTTGGCGACATGGGGGCTATAACATCAGCTCTTCCGGCATTCTTTATACCGGATGTTCCATTTAACCTTGAGACTCTGAAGATTATTTTCCCGTACTCTATTGCCCTTGCGATCGTGGGCTTGCTTGAATCTTTGCTGACTGCATCCATTGTTGATGACATGACCGATACGGCCAGTGATAAGAATATGGAAAGCCGCGGACAGGGGATTGCGAATATCGTGGCAGGTCTATTCGGCGGAATGGCAGGCTGTGCCATGATTGGACAGTCTGTCATAAATGTGAAGTCTGGCGGAAGAGGAAGACTGTCTGCTTTGGTAGCCGGGACATTCCTTATGTTTCTGATTTTAGTATTAGGAAATATTGTCGTTCAAATACCGATGGCTGCATTAGTCGGTGTTATGATCATGGTTTCGATCGGTACTTTTGATTGGTCATCCATTAAGGGACTTGCTAAGACGCCTGTCACAGATTCGATTGTTATGGTTACAACGACTGTTACAACTGTTTTCACTCATGACTTATCCAAAGGAGTTTTCGCGGGGATCATCCTAAGTGCGATCTTCTTTGTTGCTAAAATTTCGAAAGTGCATGTTGCATCACGAATTGAAGGAGATAAGAAAATATACGCTGTAACAGGCCAGGTTTTCTTTGCTTCTGTAGATGAACTTGTAGCAGCATTCGACTTTAATGAAGAATTAAAAGAAGTTGAAATTGATTTTACACAGGCGCATGTATGGGATGACTCAGGTGTCGCTGCCATAGATAAGATTGTAATAAAGCTTCGTGACAACGGTGTGCTGGTACGCCTATCAGGATTAAACGCGCCAAGCTCGAACTTGATTGAGCGTTTGGCCGTTCACCGCAAACCTGGTGCGAAATTTTCCGGCCATTAAAAAACTGGAATGAATACCACAGTCAGCTTTGACTGTGGTATTTTTTTTATAAGAATATGTTAGGGGTGAGGCTCTGTGTTTAAAAAAATACTGATTGCTGCAGATGGATCCGATCATTCCATTCGTGCAGCCGCTAAAGCCATTCAACTGGCTGAACAGAATCCTGATTCTGAAATTACCGTGGTGTATGCTGTTGATGGCCAGACCTCAAAAGAAGATATCCTTCATCATTTTGATAAAAGTATAGTGGACCAGGTGAGGAAAAAGCGTTTAGAGCCAATAGAAAATTTATTAAAAGAAAAGGGCATTTCATATGAAATAAAGATCCTGCAGGGAGAGCCTGGACCAGCCATTGTGGAATTTGCCAACAAAATGGATTTTGATGTTGCTGTAGTGGGCAGCCGGGGTCTGAATACGCTCCAGGAAATGGTGCTCGGAAGTGTCAGTCACAAAATAGCCAAACGTGTGAAGGCTCCTGTTTTGATTGTTAAGTAGAGTTCAACTGTGCACTTTTCACTATCAGTACCGTGTAAAGCTGATGCTGCGCCAGGTGACCGATAAATAAAAAAAGTGACCGATATCGAGTCCTTTCTGACCGATATATTTACAAAGTGACCGATAAAATTTAAAACTGACCGATAAACTAAGGTAAGTGACCGATATGTCGTCTTAGTACCGCAAAATTCATAAATACAGCACTTAAACCAAAAAAAGATGCCCCAGCAGGGACATCTTTTTTCAATTAGCCGGCTTTCACTGCAGATTGATGCTGAAGCTTCTTATCTTTGCCGCTTGCCTTATCAGAAAGCAACGTCAGAGCACCGTCACCTGTTACATTACACGCAGTTCCAAAGCTGTCCTGGGCAAGGTATAGGGCAATCATAAGCGCAAGCATAGTTTCGTTAAATCCGAGCATGCTTTCAAGCAGACCCAATGCGGCCATGACAGCTCCTCCAGGGACACCTGGAGCTGCAATCATTGTGATGCCAAGCATTAAAATGAAAGGCAGGATTTCTGCAAATGATGCCGTTTGACCCTGCAGCATCATCACGGCGATCGCACAGCTCACAATGGTGATCGTGCTTCCGGAGAGATGAATCGTTGCCAGTAATGGAACAGAGAAATCCGCGACTTTTTCACGTGCACCAAGCTTTTTAACCTGCTTAAGCGTAACAGGAATGGTGGATGCAGAGGATTGGGTTCCAAGTGCCGTAAAGTAGGCAGGCATCATATTTTTCATGAGCCTAAGCGGGTTGGCTTTCATAAGGCTGCCGGCCGCTGAATATTGAAGCAGTAAAAATAAAAGATGAAGAGCAATAATCATGACAAATACTTTGGCAAATACAGAAATAATGGCGCCAACCTGTCCGCCTTGCGTCATATTGGCGAAAATCCCAAAGATATGGACAGGAAGCAATGGAATGATGACCTTTTCAATCAGTTTTTCAATAATATCACGGAAATCATTCATAGCATTTTGCAGAGTGTTTCCTTTAATCGCAGCCAATCCAAGGCCTAGAGTGAATGAAATCAGCAGTGCCGTCATAACCCCCATTACAGGAGGCATGTCCACCTGGAAAAAGGGTGAAAGCAAGGCATCCTCAGGATTCTCAAACTCTTTGAAGCTTTGATTTTTTAATAGAACAGGGTATAACACCGTCGCAGAAAAATAGGCAACTAAACCAGCAGTGATCGTAGAAGCATAGGCAAAACCGGTTGTAATCCCAAGCAGTTTCCCTGCGCCTTTTCCCATGCTCCCGATTCCTGGCGCGATGAATCCGATAATAATTAATGGAATCGCAAAACCAAGAAAGTTCCCGAACAGTCCATTAAAAGTAGCAAATAGCTGAATAAGCCATTCAGGAGAAAAAGAACCTAATAAAATACCCAATGCTATTGCTGCGATAATTCTGGGAAGCAATCCGAACTTCATTTTTATGTCCTCCTAAAAAATACAGTTGTTTTTGTTAGGAGGATTATATCCTGTTTTGCATTAAAAGTTAATAGCTTAAGCTTTTGTTATAATAATAAAATAAGTCTGATTATTTATTAGGGATTATGGGTTTTTCTCGTTAATCGTTCTATCGTAGGGGGTTAAACGTTTTCTTAAGATAATAATAGAAGAAAGCGAGTTTAAATTAATGCCAGAAAAGGAAATTATTTTACTGGTTTAGATAAGAAAAGTTTCCTTTTTCAGTGCCCTTTCATACATATAGGAATATGGGCGTATGCGGAGAAAAAAATTCCTGTGGAATTGAACATGTAATCACTCCCTTTCTTAAATATGAAAGTGTTACAATAAAGAGTAGCTTGAAAGAGCATAAAAAGCAGTTAAGGTAAAATAACGGAATAAAGCGGCATGAGAAGCCGGTTAGTCCATGATTGAATATTGGAGGTTCTTTTATGAAAACAAAGGTTGGCCTTTTGTACGGCGGAAAATCTGCAGAGCATAAAGTATCCATGCAGACTGCAATGGCTGTGATTAAAGCATTGGATTTAGAGAAATTTGAAATCCATCCTATTTATATATCTGAAGAAGGGCAATGGGTAAAGGGCCCTCAATTGCATGGTCCTGTTTCCAGTGTAAAGGAGCTGGAATTTTCCCAGGGGGAGGCACTTCCTCCAACGGCTTTGGCACCGACTCTTTTCCAGGGTGCCCAGGATAAAGGTCCATTTGATGTAATCTTCCCGCTGCTTCATGGTCCAAACGGGGAAGACGGTACGGTTCAAGGTTTGCTTGAGCTGCTTAACCTGCCATATGTGGGGAATGGAGTATTGGCTTCATCTGCAGGAATGGATAAGGTCATCATGAAGAATATCTTTGCGCAGGCAGGCCTGCCGCAGGTAAAGTATGTCTGGTTTATCCGCAGCGAGTGGGAAAATGAGACGGAGGCAGCCTATGATCAAGTGGAACAGGAACTCGGATACCCGTGTTTTGTAAAACCGGCCAACCTGGGTTCAAGTGTAGGAATCAGCAAGTGCATAAACCGGTCAGAGCTTGAGGGAGCATTCAAAGAAGCTTTCCAATTTGACCGTAAAATTATCATTGAAGAAGGCGTTACAGCCAGAGAGATTGAAGCTGGTGTATTGGGCAATGATTATCCGGAATGTTCTGTTGCCGGTGAGATTGTCCCGAAAGTTGAATTCTATGACTATAAAGCCAAATATGAAGATGGGGACACAGCGTTAATCATTCCTGCTGAAATCTCAGAAGTTGAGTACAGTGAACTGAGGGACATGGCCATTAAAGCATTTAAAGCGCTTGACTGCTCAGGTCTGGTCAGAGCTGATTTCTTTTTAACAAGAGAGGGGAAACTATACATTAATGAGGTTAATACAATGCCAGGCTTTACACCTTTCAGCATGTTCCCGCTTCTATGGAAGCATACGGGAGTAGATTATCCTCAGTTGATCGAAAAGCTTGTCAACCTGGCCATCGAGCGCCATGCTGAGAAACAAAGCATCAAACACACAATGTAATAAGACATAATTGTTGAAGGAAACACGGCATCTTTGTCGTGTTCCTTTTGTTCATACATAACTGGCATTATGAGCTCATAATGCCGAAATAGGAGGCGCCATATGATAAAGAAAACACTTCAGGAAATTGAACAAATGATAAAGATTGAGAATGATGGTTCATCTTTTCACAATACATCCATACAGGGCGTCAGCATTGACTCCAGAAAAATCAATCCTGGCAATTTGTTCGTTCCATTCAAAGGTGAAAATTCGGACGGCCATCGATTTGTAGAAGATGCCATCGAAAAAGGGGCAGCTGCGGCTTTTTGGCAAAAGGATGTTCCCAATCCCCCGCTTCATCTTCCAATCCTGATCGTTGAAGATACACTAACGGCTCTTCAGGAATTGGCGAGAAGCTATCGTGATGAATTAAAGATAAAAGTCGCAGGCATTACAGGAAGCAACGGCAAAACAACAACCAAGGATATGACCGCAAACCTTCTTTCCCTGCAATATAAAGTTCAAAAAACGGAAGGTAACTATAACAACCATATCGGTTTGCCCTTAACCATTCTGGCTCTTGAGGAAGATACGGAAATCGCGGTGCTGGAAATGGGGATGAGCGGCAGGGGAGAAATCGATTTCCTTACGAAGCTTGCACGCCCTGACGCAGTGATTATTACGAATATAGGGGAATCCCATCTGCAGGATTTAGGTTCCAGAGAAGGGATTGCAGAAGCTAAGCTTGAGATCGTAAATGGGCTTCAGGAAAATGGCCTGGTTATTTATTACGGCGACGAGCCACTCCTGGATGAAAAGCTGAAATCCTACATTGGTTCGGCAGCTTTAAGAACCTTTGGAAGAACCGGGGAAAATGATGTGTATCCGATGGATATCAAGCAGAATGACAGCGGCAGCACGTTTGGAATCAATGTGTCCAGCGAGAAGTTTTATTTGCCTGTTTTAGGCACCCATAATGTTCTCAATGCCCTGGCAGCCATGATTGCAGCATCCCATTTCGGTGTTCCGTACGAAAAGATGAACGCAGGCTTCGCGAGCCTAAAACTGACGAACATGAGGATGGAACTTCTCGAGGGTCAAAGTGGAGAAAAAATCATCAATGATGCTTATAATGCGAGTCCAACATCTATGAATGCAGCGATTGAACTGATCGCCAACCTGCCAGGATATAAAAAGAAAATTCTTGTTCTGGGCGATATGCTGGAGCTTGGTCCGCAAGAGGAAGATTTCCATTACTCCATAGGAAAATCTGTGGATCCTGAAAAGGTTGATTATGTATTTACATTCGGGAAGCTTGGCGAATTTATCGCCAAGGGAGCGAAGGAGGTCCTGCCTGATGAACAGGTAGCCGCCTTTACTGACAAACAGCCGCTGATCGAAGAGCTGAAGAAACATGTGGATCAGGAAACGATTGTACTGGTTAAGGCATCCAGGGGAATAAAGCTGGAAGAAGTCGTCTCAGCCCTTCAATAATTGCTAAGAAAAGAATAACAATATGTCTTTAACAGAATACTATTGCAGCTGAAACAGCATGAAGACACCCTGTGCACTTCAGCACTCATTAACTTATTTAGTCAGAGAATGAATTTTTACCAAGGTAAAATTCATATATCTGTTATTATAGGAAAAAAACCCCTGTTCCACGTGAAACAGGGGTTTAAATTATTTTTATATAGTTCCTTCGTTATAATTTTTTATCTTCTAACAGGTTTGATTAGTATGGCAAAAAGGAAAAAGTGTAAAATATAATTGAATTAATTATCAAAAATGGCGGTGACTCGAGGATGATTGGCTGCATGTGCATACATGGTTTTACAGGAGCTCCATTTGAAGTAGAACCTTTGGCAGAGTATTTGAAAAAACATACAGACTGGGAGATTTCCGTGCCGACATTGCCGGGTCATGGCGATGAACTGAAGCTGAAAGGGATTGCCTATAACAAATGGATTGAGCATGCAGAGGGAGAGCTGAAAAGACTGATAAGCCGCTGTGAGAAGGTGTATGTAGTCGGCTTTTCGATGGGCGGCCTGATCGCCAGCTACTTAACAGTACATTACCCTGTAGACAAGCTGGTTCTGCTTAGTGCTGCTGCTTATTACGTAAATCCAAAACAGCTTTTCTTCGATATTAAAGAGATGGCAAGGGATGCCTTCAAGGGAAACCTGGCAGACAATGAGATGTTCGTCAGATATAAGCGGAAAATAAGTGCGACACCGATTACGGCAACTCTTCAATTCCGCAGGCTTGTGGCCGCTATCAAACCTATCTTAAACCAGATCACTGTTCCGACATTGATTGCGCAAGGGGAAAGTGATGGAGTTGTGCCTCCGCGAAGTGCCAGATATTTATACAATAATATAAGTTCATCTGCCAAAAAATTAATTTTTATAAAGGACTCGAAACATCTTATCTGCCATTGCGGGGAAGGGGAACGCCTCTTTCGGGAGATCCTTGGTTTTCTTCAAAAAAAGCCGGAATGATAAGGTTTTCAGCCAGCCTTCAAGTTTGCAATGCTTACTTGAAAATGGTAATATAAACACCAAAGTGCCAACAGGAACTTCTTTTGAGAACCCGGACATGCTCCAGCAGGAGAATGTCTTTTTTCATTAAATACAGAGGTATTGCTGAGAATGTCATACTTCAGTATGGCCAAAATAGATGAGTGCTTTCTCGATGTTAGAACTCATCTTTAGAGACCTGATTGTCCGTGAACAATTTGGATAGAATTTACCCTCATCCTTTCCTCAAGCGGGTTTCATAGTGAGTGGGACTCTTCTTAACGAAACATAACCGCACTTTTTATAAAAATAAGAAGTTACAGCATCTAGAGACCGGGTACTGTCGGTTAAAAGGCTCCTTACGGGGTGCCCTAACTTTTCTTATAATCGTCCGGAAGAGTGACTCATAGGCCAATTTTCAGGAGAATTCCTGCCTGCAGGTTTGCAGGGACAAAATTTTTCTATGATTAGAAGGAGAATGAATACATTGACAAAGTTTCAAGACTTGGGCATCAGCCCGGAAACAATGAAATCACTGAAGCGAATGGGATTTGAAGAAGCGACTCCTATTCAGACCCAGACCATTCCGTTGAGTTTAGAGAATAAAGACCTGATCGGGCAGGCGCAGACAGGAACAGGAAAAACTGCTGCATTCGGAATCCCGATGATTGATAAAATCGATAACACAAAGGATTTCATTCAGGGAATTGTGATTGCTCCAACTCGTGAGCTGGCAATTCAAGTATCGGAAGAACTGTATAAAATCGGCTACGGCAAAAGAACGAAAGTCCTATCTATTTATGGCGGCCAGGATATTAATCGCCAAATCCGCGCTTTGAAGAACAAGCCTCATATCATCGTTGGAACGCCAGGACGTATTTTGGACCACATAAACCGCAAAACATTGCGTCTTGACCATGTCCATACTGCTATTCTTGACGAAGCGGATGAAATGCTTAACATGGGATTCATTGACGATATTGAAGCGATCCTTGCACAAATTCCTGAAGAACGCCAGACGCTGCTTTTCTCTGCTACAATGCCTGCTCCAATCCGCAGAATGGCAGAACGCTTCATGAAAGACCCTCAAATTGTCCGTGTAAAAGCAAAGGAAATGACTGTGTCATCGATTGAACAATACTATATTGAAGTGCATGAAAAGAATAAATTTGATGTGCTGACAAGACTTCTCGATATACAATCACCTGAATTGGCAATTGTGTTCGGACGTACAAAGCGCCGTGTCGATGAACTGGCTGAAGCCTTGAACCTTCGCGGATACATGGCTGAAGGAATCCACGGTGACTTAAGCCAGGCTAAGAGGATTTCTGTTCTTCGCAAGTTCAAAGAGGGAAGCATTGACGTCCTAGTTGCAACAGATGTTGCTGCGCGCGGATTGGATATTTCCGGCGTCACACATGTGTACAATTTCGATATTCCGCAGGATCCTGAAAGCTATGTTCACCGCATCGGCCGTACAGGACGTGCTGGAAAAACGGGCGTTGCGATGACATTCATCAATCCGCGCGAAAAATCGTATCTGCATGTCGTAGAACGTACAACCAAGAGAAAAATGGAACGCATGGATGCTCCAACACTGGATGAGGCGCTTGAAGGCCAGCAAAAAGCAGTCATGGAAAAAATCATGCAAACCATTGAGGAAAACAATCTTGACAGCTATAAAGAAGCAGCAGATGAGCTTCTGGCACAAAAGGACGCTTCAACAGTGGTCCAGGCAGTGCTGAAAATGCTGACAAAAGAACCGGATACAACTCCGGTTAAATTAACAGAGGAAAAGCCGCTTCCATCTAAGCGTGACAGAAAGCCGAATGACCGCAGCCGTGGAGGCTATAACGGAAAAGGCAGACAAGGAGGCCAGAAGGGAGCATACAAATCCCGTCAAGGCCACACTGGAAAACGTCAAAGCCACAATAATCGTTCGAATAGCAGCAGCTATCGTTAATAAATTTGGAGAGCAGAGATTCTGCTCTCTTTTTATTTGGCCTCAATATTAAGAGCTGCAATTTCTCAGCGGCAGCCGTACATACTAAGGGAAATGCTGTACGGGAGGAACCGACATGACGATTGTACGCCTTGGGTATGTAGCGATGAGTATGAATCTGAAAAACGCGTCACCATCGCAAACGATGACGTTCAAGCAATTCTCGGCCATTAAAGACCGCGAGGCAGCTATAGCAAGACTGGAGCGGATCGCCGTATCAAATCTTGAAAACTGCCTGAGACTTCTCAAGCACAATGCAGCCCATGATATCCACTTTTTCCGCTTTAGTTCCCGGCTGATTCCTCTAGCCAATCATGAGGAACTCTCTGATTGGAAGTATATGCGCCCTCTTAAAGAAGCTCTATCCAAAATCGGGGACTTTCTGGATGAACATCCTATGCGGGTGGATTTTCATCCGGACCATTTTGTGCTCCTTAATTCACCGAAAGTTGATACATTGAATATTTCCATTAAAACGCTGGCAATGCATGAAGCCCTGCTGAAAGGCATGAGGCTGAATCCTGCTCATCGCTGTGTTCTGCATGTGGGCGGAGGATATGATGATAAAGAGAAGGCTCTCGAACAATTTATCCATAATTGGGGCTTTACACCTTCAGGAATCCAGCAAATGATGATCCTCGAGAATGACGATACCACCTTTACACTTGGTGATACACTCTACCTTTGTGAAAAACTTGGGATTCCTCTTGTGTTTGATTACCACCATCACCTTGCCAACTTTGAGAATGATAACTGGACGGGGCAATGGGAAAGGGTCGCAGCGACATGGGACCATTCAGAACTGCCTGTGAAAATGCATATTTCCAGTCCAAGATCAGACAAAGATTTCAGAGCGCATGCCGATTATATTAATGCTGATATGTTCATGGAGTTTCTTCAGAACATTAAGGGGTCAGTGCCTGAGATCCATTGTATGATTGAAGCGAAAATGAAGGACAGCGCATTATTTAAACTTGCTGAAGATTTGAGAATGAACCCCAATTTGACTTTTATTGATTCTTCCAGCTTTGAAATCTAAGAAGCACTCCCACTTTTTTCATAAAAGGGAGACACTTCTTTTTTCTGTCATGTATACTTATAGAAGTGAAAGAGCTGATTCAAAACGCCATATACTGAAGAGGTTTTGAGCGAGGAACTGACTCCTGGGCTTTTTGAATACTATTAATTTTATGGAATTGCGGGGGGTACTGCATGATTACAGAGCCGCATAAAAGGATACCGGCAAGGGGGCTGCTTGCATGGAGAATCTCCGGCACAATCCACTCTGTTTTTCCTTTTGTGTTATCAGGGGGCGCTATTGCTGCTGCTTTCCTGTTTAATTGGCCTATTTGGGTTATTGGAGCTTCCTTAATGTTTTATTCCGCTTATGCCTACCTGGTCATTATGACTTTCCCCTCTTTAAGGTGGAAAAGATGGAGGTATGAGGTCCGGGAAAATGAAATAGAGCTTAAACATGGGATATTTGTGATTAAAAGGACCCTTGTTCCCATGATTCGGGTGCAGCATGTGGATACCAAGCAAGGGCCGATATTGCGTAAATATCGTCTTGCTACTGTCACCATCTCGACAGCTGCGACAGTTCATGAAATACCGGCATTGGATGTGGACGAAGCAGAGGAATTGCGTTTTTGCATTTCCATGCTGGCAAGGGCTGCAGATGATGATGTTTAATCCTAAACGGCTGCACCCAATATCAGCGGTGGCCAACTTCCTGAAACACCTTAAGGAAATGCTGGTGCCTTTTCTTGTTTTTGTCGTCTTTGGAAGCAGAGGAGGAAATGGGGAAATTGTTCAGCTTGTCCTGTCTTTAGGGGTCATAATCGCGGTTTTTTTTATTGGGGTCCTTACCTGGTGGAGATATACCTATAGACTGGAGGAAGGCGAGCTTCGAATCGAGTATGGTGTTCTGATCAGGAAGAAGAGATATATTCCGCTTGAAAGAATTCAAAGTCTTGACTTATCGGAAGGTTTGCTGCAAAGGCCATTTGGCCTTGTAAAGATGAAAGTGGAGACAGCCGGATCAAGCGGTGCTGGTGAGGCAGAAGCGGTATTGACGGCTATTTCTAAAAAAGAGGCAGAGTTCATTCAGCAGGCATTTTCAGCCGCTAAAAAGAATCCTTCCGAAATGGAAGCAGCATTGCAGAACCGGGAAGTGATTTATAAAATTTCTCCTGGCGAGCTGCTCCTTCTGGCATCAACTTCAGGCGGGGCTGGTGTCGTTATTTCGGCTGTCTTTGCTTTTGTTTTTCAATTTGAAGAAATCATTCCCTATGAAAAGGTGTTTGCCGGGCTTGAAGGATTTATTGCCAACGGAATTATATTTGTAAGTATCCTGGTCTTCATCGTCTTTTTTATTGCATGGCTGATAGCCCTTATAGGCAGTATGCTGAAATATGCCGATTTTACATTAATAAAGACAGAGAAGGAATTGATTGTCACAAGAGGCCTGCTTGAGAAAAGGCAGATGACGATTCCGCTGAATCGCATTCAGGCTATCCAGTTCAGGGAAAATCTGCTTAGGCAGCCGCTTGGCCTGGCGACTGTCTATATTGAAAGTGCAGGAGGCTCTATTGAGGATAATGAAAGCGCCCGCCTAATGATCCTGCCGATTGTGAAAAAAACACGGATTGCCGGGCTGTTAAAGCCCCACTTGTTGCACTATGAACTGCAGCCCGGATTCTTTAAAGCTCCGAAAAGGGCGCTTAACCGCTATTTATGGAGAGGGTTTATGTGGGTGCTGCCTTTTGTGGCTGTTCCGCTTCTCTTTTTCAGGCCATGGGGATACTTTTCTTTAGTGCTGCTGATCCTTTCATTGGGGTGGTCGTATCTCAAATACAGGGATGCAGGCTGGGATATCAGCCCTCAGCAGCTTGCTCTCAGATATCGCGGGATTGTCAGGACTACGGTCTTTATGAAAAGAAATAGAATACAGTCCCTCACCATTAGCGAAAGTTATTTTCAGAAAAAGCGCAGTCTGGCTACCATAGAAGCTGTGGCCATGTCAGGGATTGGGGGGACAGGAGGAACGGTCCCTGATCTTGACCGGAAAGAAGTTTATGCTATTTATAAGTGGTACTCTTATACTGGATTAAACAGAAGTTATTTGAAAAAGGAAAAGCGCCCATGAGCGCTTTTTTTTGAATTATCTGGCTAAAAACCCCAGTACAGCCAAAATGATAATGATTCCCCAGAGAACAAGCTTTGAGGCTGGGACCCCTTTTAATGTAGGCCTGATGCCAGAAAGTCGTCCGGGCTGTATTGTGCTGGATGAAGAAGATGTACGGCCTTTGGCCAGTGATGCCGCACCAATCAGAAAACCTGCAAGGAGGCCGAATAAATGGGCTGTAATATTGATGTTTGGCTGCAGAAAGGTCATAACTACGCCGATTATAGTAATGGTCAGAATGATTTGTGAGTTTTCCCTGGATAAAAGTTCTTTTCGGAATACGATGATTGCACCAAAGTATCCGAAAAGGCCAAAAATCGCACCACTGGCACCCACATGAATATATGTCAATGGTTCAAGAAGCAGTGTTGCAATATTCGCTGCTGCCCCAGCTGTGATGTAAAGCAGGATGAATCTGGTTTTTCCGAGCAGCCGTTCCAGGACAGGGCCAAAGAGAACGAGAGAAAAGCTGTTAAACAAAACATGGGGGAAACCGCTGTGCAGTATGATTGGGCTCAGAAGCCGCCAGTATTCACCTTGAACAATATATAAATTGACACCTGCAAGCTTTTCGAAAATAAGTGTATTTGGAAATAGGGGAATGACTGTTAATAGATAGATGATAATATGGATACAAATGATAGCAGAAACAACAGGATAGTAGCGGATAAATTCCTTAAAACTTTCCGTTCTTGTAAACATGGCTCTCCTCCGTGCTTGAATTGTTGGACCGTGTATCTACATCATAGCCTGAAAAGCGGTTTTTCAGCATGCCAAAACACTTATTCATCTTATAATGTGTACATAATACTGCTTCTACTGTATTCTTTATGCAGCGAATAATATAAATAGAAGGAAGATGAGAGATGATTTCCGGTATTGGGATTGATATTGCAGATCTGGAGCGTATACGAAAAATTATCGCCAGGCAGGAGCGGTTTCCTGAACGGATTTTGACACCAAAAGAGCAGGCAGGCTATCGCTGCTTGCCGGAAAAGAGACGGGCTGAATATCTTGCCGGGAGGTTCGCAGCAAAAGAAGCTTTTTCAAAGGCATGGGGTACTGGAATTGGGGAAGAACTTTCCTTTCAGGATATTGAAATTGAAAAGGATGAAAAGGGAAAGCCTTATATTTCGAAGCCATTTAAAGATGGGATACACTTGTCGATTTCCCATAGCAGAGGATATGCGGTGGCTCAGGTGGTTATAGAAAAAACTTGATATTTGGCAAGCTGAAGAATTTCAAATGCTTGTCATTCCTCCTAGCATATTCCCTAAGGTTGTCTCATATATTCATAATGCGATAGGAGAGACAGGCCGGAAGTTTGGGCCGATCTCACTGAAATGAGACAAAGGGGCTGAAGGAATGAAGAAAAAGTGGTTCATGCTGCTTGCCGGGCTTTTGGTAGTTCTTGCATTGTCTGCCTGTGGAACTAAGTCACAGGAAGATGTCGTAAAGGATCTTAACAATAAGCTTGAAGACATTAAAGGATACAAGGCAGAGGCCAAGATGACTCTGCAGATGGGGACTGACCCGCAAACTTACGAAATTGAAGTATGGCATAAGGAGCCTGACTTTTACCGGGTGAATCTGAAAAACGCCCAAAAGGAACAAAGTCAAATGATTCTGCGTAACGATGACGGTGTATTTGTCCTTACTCCTGCGCTAAACAAGAGCTTCCGTTTCCAGAGCGATTGGCCGCAAAACAGCAGCCAGGCTTATTTATATGAATCATTAGTCAAGGATATTATGGAGGATAAAGAAGCTAAGTTCTCCGCTACAAAAGATCATTATGTGTTTGAAACAAAAACACGCTATCAAAATAACCAGATGCTCCCTATCCAGGAAATCAAGCTCAAGAAGTCAGATTTATCCCCAGTCAGTGTAAAGGTTATGGATCCTGATAAAAATGCACTTGTAACAGTAGATTTTTCAAATGTAAAGTTTAATGCAAGCTTCGATAAGAAAGATTTTGACATGCAGAAGAACATGACAGGCGCCCAGCTCGAAGTGCCGGTGATGGCAGAGGTGGAGGATCAGGAATTCGCGGTTAAATATCCGCAGATGGAAATGGCAGATGTAAAGCTGGTTGATGAGCAGGAAGTGCAAACAGAAGATGGCAAACGTGTTGTATTGACATACGATGGAGAAAAATCCTTCACTCTTGTGCAGGAAAAGGCAGCTGTCATGCCGACATCATCCGTCGTTACTTCAGTTAAAGGCGAGCCTGTTGACCTTGGCTTTACCATTGGTGCACTTTCTGACAACACCATTTCCTGGACCTACCTGGGTGTGGATTATATGATTGCATCCAACGATTTATCACCTGAAGAAATGTCCGAAATTGCCCGCTCTGTACAGGGGGAAATGGTGAAATAAATCACCGGCAAAAAGCAGGTCTCATAGGGGGCCTGTTTTTTTGATGGAGATGATTGGCCTGCATCGGAAATCAGCTTTCAAAGCTTTTTGATAAAAAATAACCATTTGACAAACCCTCTGCCCGAGTTTAATAATCGACATGTAGAGAAGCAACGGCTAAAGGACGTGAAGACATCGATGTATGAACAAACAAAAATGTACAGGGACACTTGGGCAGAGATAAATCTGGATCATATTTCATATAATGTAGAGTCAATGAAAAAACATGCAGAAGAAGGAACAAACCTCATTGCGGTTGTGAAGGCAAATGGGTACGGGCATGGAGATGCTGCGGTGGCCGAAGCTGCTCTGGAAGCGGGCGCATCCTCTCTGGCTGTTGCCACACTGGATGAGGCGATGGCTTTGAGAAATAAAAAGATTGCAGCTCCGATTTTAGTAATGGGAGCGAGCCGCCCGGAGCATGCAGGCGAAGCAGCGGCAAAGAATATTTCTCTGACCGTTTTTCAAAAGGAGTGGCTCACTCAAGCAAAAGAATATGTGGAAGAGGGAGAAGTCTTAAATATTCATATAAAGTTTGATACAGGAATGGGCCGCCTGGGTATTCGAAGCTTTGATGAGCTTAAGGGAATTGAGAGCGTTATTAAAAAGGACAAGCGCTTTCTGCTTGAAGGAGTGTTTACACATTTCGCAACAGCGGATTCATTGGAGAATGCTTATTTTGAAAACCAGCTGAGCAGATTTGAGGAAATGACCGGCTGGCTGGAGATTTTGCCGAAGTGCATCCATACCAGCAACAGCGCGGCCGGCCTTAGATTCCCCAAAGCCCACTTCAATGCTGTCAGAATGGGGATCAGTATGTACGGGCTGGCTCCTTCCATGGAAATTAAGCCTGAACTTCCTTTCCAGCTGAAAGAAGCTTTTTCTCTCCATACCTCTATTGTGCATGTGAAAAAGCTTCATAAAGGCGAGAAAGTCAGCTATGGTGCAACTTATGAGGCACAGGAAGATGAATGGATTGCGACATTGCCGATTGGCTATGCAGATGGCTGGATCCGAAAGCTGCAGGGACAGGAGGTTATTGCTGAAGGATTGAGAGTTCCAATTGTTGGAAGAATTTGCATGGATCAATGCATGATTAAGCTTCCGCATGAAATGCCTGTTGGTACAAAAGTAACCCTGATCGGTGAGCAGGGGAAAGAAAAGATTCCGGTTGACGAAATCGCCGGAAAACTTGAAACCATCAACTATGAAGTAACCTGCATGGTATCTTCCCGGGTTCCGCGCATATATAAAAGAGATGGTAAAATTATCGGGGGAATTAATTATCTGCTATAACGCGTAAATTTTATTTGCTGCCCAGTTGAGCTATCGTCCGGAAAAAGAAATGGAATAAGCGATGAGGCATACTGATAAGATAAACATGTAAGGCTTCGTCAGCATAAACATCGCACGATCAAAAGGAGAGCATTTGGGAGGATGCGGGTCATGCAGACGTTGCCACAGGACGTTGCGTTTTTAGTCTGCGTTCAATCGTGAGCAAG
Organism: Cytobacillus sp.; assembly: GCF_964223445.1. Lineage (NCBI taxonomy): Bacteria > Bacillati > Bacillota > Bacilli > Caryophanales > Bacillaceae > Cytobacillus > Cytobacillus sp. The sequence continues at coordinate 4,959 of NZ_CAXQGS010000127.1, read as the reverse complement.
GCGCTTCCGCTTTTCTGGAATCATGCATAAAATACTATTTTTTTGGACGATAATACAGAAGAATTAAAGAATCCCCTTTGCATTGGGCTTTATTAATGGTAATATTGAAAATGGTAGATATAAAAATGGTGTGTAGTGATGGTGGAGGTGTATGTTTGTGTCTGATTCCAGCACAACAACAGAGATAATGGTGAAATTACCGCAGCATCTTTTAACCGAGTTAGACGGATTTGCAAAACAGGAAAACGTTAACCGGAGCGAATTCATTTATCAGGCAACCAAAATGTATTTGCGCGAACGCAGAAAGAGACAAATTCGCGAGTCCATGAGACGAGGCTACATGGAGATGGCGAAAATAAATTTGACGATTGCATCTGAAGCATTTCAAGCGGAATATGAGGCAGAACACACAGTTGAACGTCTAGTAAGCGGAGGATAATCCTTTGATTGTCAAACGTGGTGACGTTTATTTTGCAGACCTATCCCCAGTTGTTGGTTCAGAACAAGGCGGCGTCCGTCCAGTGCTTGTCATCCAAAACGACATCGGGAATCGGTTTAGTCCCACAGTAATTGTTGCAGCAATCACAGCTCAGATTCAAAAAGCGAAGCTGCCTACTCACGTTGAAATTGATGCGAAGCGTTATGGTTTTGAAAGGGATTCGGTCATCTTATTAGAACAGATTCGTACAATTGATAAACAACGCTTAACCGATAAAATAACCCATCTCGATGACGAAATGATGGAAAAAGTGGATGAAGCCGTGCAAATCAGCTTAGGCCTCATCGAATTTTAACAAACGCTCTTTTGAAGGGCGTTTTTTTATTTTATCAGGAAAGAGGTTTAGTTCCTTATAAAGAGGGTAAAAAAGAGAGTCATTTAATATATAAAATTATCTGGTATTGTAAATATACCCGTTTCATATGAGAATACACTTCAATGTTCGATGGTAATCAGCTGAGATGTGAAGTGAAAAAAGGGATTTAATTAAAAATTGTCGAATTAACCAACGATGGGAGTTTATTCATTACGCATCATATAGGTATCATTTGACTGGCATTCACTGTTATCATTTAATTGATATATACGGGACAGGAAGATTTTTTATCTTCTTTACAATAAAGGAGAATTGGAAGGCTAATAATAGATATATGCTAAGATAGGGAGGAACAAATGAATTCCACAATATTGAATTATATACAAAACAACAAAGATTCCATATTCAATGAGTGGCTTGAGGCCACAAAGGAAAATGCGGATGAAAGGGTTACGAAGGTAGTATCTGATCAGGTATTTATCGGAACAAGCCGGGAATTCATTGACCTGATTATCTCTAATATAAAAAGTTCAAATGAGGAATTCACTTCAAAATTGAGTGACTTCTCTGAGAAAATCGTACGTTTGGGCTGGCCTCTCAGTTTTGTGACAAAAGGGCTCCAAACATTCGGAAAGATTGTATTTGAGGACATGCAGGAAGCCGGGGTTGTTACCCAGGAAAACCAGATGAAAGTCATTTACGAGTTTGACAGCTGGATGACTCCCATGGTCAATGAAGTGGTAAATATGTATTCAACCACTTGGGAAAGAACTGTATCTCTCCAAAAAATTGCGCTTCAGGAACTATCTGCGCCGCTGATTCCAGTATTCGAAGGAATTACAGTCATGCCTCTTGTCGGAACAATTGATACAGAGCGGGCGAAACAGATTATGGAGAACCTTTTGAATGGAGTAGTAAAACACCGTTCAGAAGTGGTGCTTATTGATATAACAGGTGTGCCGGTTGTTGATACGATGGTAGCCCATCATATCATACAGGCAGCAGATGCTGTAAGGCTTGTCGGAGCGAAATGCATGCTTGTAGGCATCCGTCCGGAAATTGCCCAAACCATTGTAAACTTGGGAATTGATTTAAATCAGTTTACTACAAAGAATACCTTGAAAAAGGGTGTAGAAGCGGCGCTTGAGTTAACCAGCCGCAAAATTGTGAGTGTGGAGGGAGCGGAATGAGAGTGAGAATCCCAATTTTAAAGCTGAACGATTGCCTATTAGTCTCCATCCAGTGGGAATTGGATGACCAGACTGCTTTGCAGTTTCAGGAGGATCTGCTCCATAAAATCCATGAGACCAGCGCAAATGGAGTCGTGATTGATTTAACATCCATTGACTTTATTGATTCATTCATCGCTAAAGTTCTCGGCGACGTAATAAATATGTCCAAACTGATGGGTGCAAAAGTAGTCATAACCGGGATACAGCCTGCCGTAGCAATTACGCTTATTGAGTTAGGTATTGGGTTAGATGATGTCCTTACTGCATTAGATCTAGAAAAAGGTTTGGAGAAATTACAACAGGAATTGGGGGAGTAACTGTATGGAAAACCAATCCTGCGTTAAAATCATAAACGAATGGGACATCGTTGCAGCCCGCCAGCTTGGGCGGAATGTTGCTAAAGAGCTTGGTTTTGGTACAGTTGACCAGGCTAGAATCACTACAGCCATTAGTGAACTTGCCCGGAATATATACTTATACGCCGGACAAGGGCAAATCTGTATTGAAAAAATATACGACGGCGGAAAAGCGGGATTGCGTATAGTTGCGGTAGACAGCGGCCCTGGAATCAATGATTTACGCCAAGTAATGGAAGATGGATTCTCTACATCAGGGGGATTAGGAGCCGGTCTGCCGGGTGTGAAGCGGTTAATGGATGAGTTCTTAATTGACTCCAATCCTGGAACCGGAACAGATATAAAAGCAACTAAGTGGCTTCGTTAGGGGGAAGCGGTATGGATTTCCGAGAAATGATGGAATCAAAGTATCGGGATATTCTTGAGAATTATATTAAGGAACAATCTGAACAGGCTTTGTATCAGGGCCAGAAGTTCAGCAGGAAGTCGATCGAGCACAAAATCTCTCCTGAAGAGATTATCAGCGTTCATAAAAGTCTGATGGGCGAACTTTATCCTGACTTGCCTGAGTATGTTCACCATTCTTTTGATATCCTTCTGGAAGTCATGATAGGCTATGGTTTTGCCTATCGGGAACACCAGAACTTAAAGCATATTCAGCAGGAACTCAGGACAGAAATGGAAATAGCTGCGAACGTCCAGCAGACCTTGCTGGGAACACAGGTTCCTTCTGTTGAAGGTTTGGATATTGGAGCCATAAGTGTTCCTGCCAAGCATATGAACGGTGATTATTTCCATTTTGTTCAGGATGAAAACAGCACAATCAGCATAGCCATTGCTGATGTAATCGGTAAAGGGCTGCCGGCGGCCTTGTGTATGTCCATGATTAAATATGCCATGGACAGTTTGCCTGAAAACCGCAATGACCCTAAAACGGTTCTGGAAAATCTGAATCGGGTCGTAGAACAGAACGTAGATTTAACAATGTTCATTACTATGTTTTATGGAATATATGATACGAACAGCCATATGTTCTCTTACGGTTCTGCCGGACACGAACCTGGACTATTCTTTGCTGCTGAGACGGGTGAATTTACCGAACTGACAGCGAAAGGCCTCCTTCTCGGCATTGATAAAAAAACTAAATACCGCCAGTATGAAAAAGGAGTAAATCCCGGAGATATGATTATATTAATGTCAGATGGGGTTACTGAATGCCGTACAGAAGAAGGGTTTATAGAAAAGGAATCATTGCTGGAATTAATCAAGAAATACATTCATTTAAGTGCACAGGAAATTGTTAATAACGTATATAAAGAACTTGAAAAACTTCAGCATTTTCAATTGCGGGACGATTTTACCTTAATTATTTTAAAAAGAAATGTTTAATGGGTTTTAAAAGCGGGTAACTATTTAAAAAGCAGTTGACATGTAAAGAGGTGGGTCAGTTATGAATATTACAATAGATGTAAAAGAAAATGATATGCTGATTGAAGCAATGGTAAGCGGAGAAATTGATGCGTATACAGCTCCTAAACTCCGTGAAGAGCTGTTTCCTTTAACAGAAAAAGAGGGCGTAGAAATGGTGGTCAACCTATCTGAAGTCTCTTATATGGATAGTACCGGCTTAGGTGTATTTGTTGGTGTATTTAAAAATGTCCGCGCCAATAACGGCAAATTTCAGATTGTTGGCTTGTCGGACCGTTTAAAGAGACTTTTCGAAATTACAGGCCTAGCCGATATTATTGATATTAACAGCGGGATTGAAGGTGGAGTACAATGAACGAGCCATTTGATTATATAGAGGTGAAAATTCCGGCTAAGCCGGAATTTGTCGGGGTAATCCGCCTGACGCTATCAGGGATCGCCAGCAGAATGGGATTTGCATATGAAGAAATTGAAGATCTTAAAATCGCTACAAGTGAAGCTTGCACCAATGCAGTCCAACACGCATACAAACAGAATGAGCAAGGAGAAGTAGTCATCGGGTTCGGTTTATACACTGACCGTCTAGAGGTAATGGTCGCAGACAGCGGAAAAAGTTTTGACTTCCAATCTGCAAGACAAGGCATTGGGCCATACGACCAGACTGATTCTGTGGAATTCCTGCGTGAAGGAGGCTTGGGTCTATACCTAATTGAAACATTGATGGATGAAGTAAGAATTCATCACAAAGAGGGTGTTACGGTCTTTATGACCAAATACCTAGAGGGAGAGCAGGTGGAGAGGGATGCAAAAATGAAAATCTTAAATTAGGTTCTGCAGCATTTATTAATACATCTTCAAGCACTCTTGAATCAAACTTGAAATATGAAAATATATTTGAAGAGTTATCACATAATTCCTATTCAAAATACAGAAGTCTTGTAGATAAGAATAATCTCATTAATTATTTTGAGAATTTTACACCCGTAAGCTTACTATCAACATTAAATATCGGCTCTAGACCTGTAAAAAGATCTAATAAAGTTACTTCATTAGACAACTACAGAGCTATTCCGTGGGTATTTGGCTGGGCCCAAACACGTAATACACTAACCGGCTGGTATGGAGCTG
>NZ_CAXQGS010000126.1:0-34595 GCF_964223445.1 Cytobacillus sp. | reverse complement strand
TTCCCTGGTTCATAACTGCTATTCTGTCTGACATGATTAATGCTTCCTCTTGATCGTGTGTCACATAGATAAAGGTGATCTTGAATTGATCATGTAGTTTTTTTAATTCGAATTGCATTTTTTTCCTCAATTTTAAATCCAATGCTCCCAGTGGTTCATCAAGAAGCAGCACTCTTGGCTTGTTTACTAATGCCCTTGCCAGCGCAACCCTTTGCTGCTGCCCACCTGACAGCTGTCTTGGATATTTATGCTTATGCTCTTGCAGCCCCATAATTTCAATCATTTCATTTGTGTCATTTTCGATTTGTTCTTTCGATACTTTCTTTTGCTTAAGTCCAAAAGCAATATTATTGTAGATGCTTAAGTGAGGGAATAATGCATAGTTCTGAAATACTGTATTAACGGGGCGATGGTTTGGCGGCAAGTTTCCCGCTTCTTGTCCATCAATTTTAATGCTGCCATGACTTGGCAGCTCGAACCCGCCGATCATTCTAAGTGTGGTGGTTTTACCGCATCCGCTCGGCCCGAGAAGGGAGAGAAATTCCCCCTCCTTTATATTTAAGGAAATATGATCAACGGCAGTTGCTTGACCATATCTTTTGGTAACCCCATTAAATTCAATAATGCTTATCTTTTCTTGAGTATCATATACAGTATTTTTTTCGATCGACTGGACAGCTGACATGATTGAGCCCTCCTTAACTTCCCATTTCTCTATTCCATAGCTCGTTCCACTCTTCCCTATGCTGGTTTATCAGGTTATAATCAGGCATATTCAAATCCTGTATGGAACCATTTTTTCCATATGGCATTCTTTCAAGCGTTTTTTCATCTAATTCAACATCCTTATGAACCGGTGCCAAATATAAATCGCTCGCAATTCCTTCTTGTGCACTCTTAGTGGTTGCATAATTTAAGAATGAATACACTTGCTCTGATTTTTTCGTACCCTTCACCATATGCCAGAAGCTTCCAGCACCTAAAACACCTTCTTCTGGTACAACAAATTCAATAGGCAGTCCCTGGTCTTTCATTACATATGCCGGGCCACCGTAATGTGCCCCAACAGAGGCTTCACCGCTTTGGTATAAATTAGTAGCCGTTCCGGAACCATCAAAGTATGCAACTACTTCGAGTTCCTTCATCTTGCTGAGTCCCTTATCAACGGTACCTTTAGCTTCACCCTCAAGTTCAGCAATTTGCATCAGTAAAGGGAGACCGCCCGTAGTTGCCGGGGTAGGCACTGTTAATTTCCCTTTATATTCTTCTTTCCAAAGGTCATTCCAGGACTTAGGCGGATTTTTAATCTCATCTTTGTTATAGACGATTCCTAATCCCCAATAACCAAGCGCTACACCAAATACTTCTTCTCCATTTCCATGAAATGCTTCCGGCAAAAGGGAATCGATTCCTTTTAATTTACTTTTATCAATACTTTCAACCACATCTTCTTCAAATGACATTTCAGAAATACCGGAGTCCATTAACGCTAAATCAATCGTTGGCGAACCCTTTTCTTGTAGTAAACGGGAAAAAGTTGTAGTTGAATTTCCTTCAATGATATTTACCTTAATTCCAGTTTCTTGCTCAAATGGTTCAATGATATGTTTCTTGATCGTTTTTCCCCAATCCCCACCGAAAATGGCAATGGATAATTCATCCTTTTTAACTTCTGTATTAGCTTGAGCTGTTTCTCCCTTCGGCTGAACAGGCTTTCCGCATCCGGCAAGCACTACTAGAATTGCTGCAAATAGCATTAGATTCCTGCGTACCTTTTTCATAGAACCACTCCCAGTTTCATGGTTTATTTTGATGCAATGTTCTCAATTCCTACCAGCATATCAATGATAAGAATCAGGATAAAAGCAATGTAAATCGTTACGGCTGAAACAGCTGCTATCATGGGATCAATGTTATATTGAACATAATTAAACATCTTCACAGGGAGTGCCATCTGATCCGCAGAAGTCAGGAAAATCGTCACTTCCACATTGATCCATGAAACGGCAAACGAAAACAGTGTCCCTGCGATAATACTAGATTTCATTAGAGGCAGGGTAACAAAGAAAAATGTTTTCCATGGTCCTGCACCCAGGTCTCTTCCTGCTTCTTCAATATATGGGCTTATTCCAACAAAGCTATTTACACATGTCCTGACAATGTAAGGCAAAATGATAATAATATGCCCTAATACCAGTGTGTAGAAATTTTGAGGGCTATTTGTAAAATAGTAAAAGAACTGCAGAAGTGCTAATCCCAAGAAGATTTGCGGGAGCAAAAGCGGCGATGAAATTAAATTCATCACAATCCCTTTGCCTTTGAAGTTATTTCTTGCTAAACCATATGAGGCTGGAATACCAATTAATATTGCAAATAAAGTAGCCGTCCCTGATAATTTAAAACTATAAAGGAAGGAGTCTAAGTAAGAAATATCCTCAAACAGGGCCTTATACCATTTCAATGTGAAGCCTTTTCCTGGAAAGCTAAGATAATTTAGTTCAGTAAAGGAGACATTAATTAGGACCAGTAATGGAAATGCCAGGAATAGAAGGAGGAAGCCTCCGATGGCCCACATAATCACTTTATAGATCATCGCCTTCCCTCCTCAATCCAGTCTGACCTTAATAAATAATGGTTCAATCCAATGATCAGGAAACTAAACATTAACACGGCAAAAGCAACTGCAGAACCGAATTGATAGTTAAAAACCTGCATCATTTGTTCATAAATAACGGTTGCAATCAGTTGAATTTTGCCGCCTGAAAGCATGGCCGGCGTTACATAAGCACTAATGGCCAAAGAGAAAACCATCACACTGCCAGCTAAAATGCCTGGGACTGTTAAAGGCAGTGTAACCTTGATGAAGGTTTGAAAAGCACCTAAGCCTAAATCGGACGCCGCCTCTTCCAGCCTGCTGTCTATATTCTCTAAAACGGTTGTGATGGATAAAATCATGAAAGGAGCTAAAATATACACCAAACCTATCACGATACCCGTCTCATTATATAGAAGCTTAAGAGGTTGTGAAATAATCCCCAGTCCCAGAAGTGTTTTGTTAATAAACCCGTTATTTCCTAAAATGACCATCCATCCAAATGACCTGACGACTGCACTTGTAAATAAAGGTGAAATGATAACGATATAGGCAATTCTCTTAAGCTTTTTGCTCTTAATATATCTGGTTGTGAAATAGGCAATAAAATACCCTATTAGTAGTGTGATAATAGTTGCCAATATTGAAATTTTTATTGATCTAAATGTAATAGCTAAATAGTGTTGATCCTTAAAATACAAGAGGTAGTGCTGGAACGTTATTGTTCCGCTTTCATCCAGTATAGAATTATTAAGGACCACGATTAAAGGAAGAACGAAAAATCCTAATAAAATTAAGATAGATGGAGCTAATAGGAAAAGGACAGATTTTTTTGACATGTCTTGTCTCCTTTACTCTATTTTTTTGAGCAAATTAAAAACTGTCTCGATGATAAGCTCCACTTTGTCATATTCAATTTTTTCCATGGTATCTGTCGGCCGGTGATAGTCTGGTAATCTCCAAAACATGAGGAGAGCTGTCGGGATCCCTTCTAAATGGAACATCCATTCATCTGCTCCCGCTTTAGGAGTATCAACATCAACTTCAAAATCCTTGCTATCATAAGCTCCAGCTTCCCTAAAACTTTCTTTAACCTTTTGACGGAAATCTTCCGGGCCCACCCAGGACCAAATCTTGTCTCCAGCACTAATTTGATCTAAATTGATCACTGCAGCCACTTCATCAAGTGTCCCTTTTTCTTTTAAATCGTTTACATAATAATCTGCACCAATGAAACCAACCTCTTCATTCGAAAAAGCGATTACATCCACATCAAATGGAAAGTCAAATGAACCGCTGCTTAATCTCCTCGCCACTTCAACGATTCCAGCAATGCCTGAGCCATTATCGTAAGCTCCAGGGGTATTTAACGTTGTGTCCGAGTGTGCGCAGACAATTACTTTTCTCTTTCTTGCCGTATTTTTAGCCTTGTATGGATGGCTGATGATGTTAGCCGATTTACACTCTTTTATATTTCCCTCTACGTTTACAAACACCTCAATCTCATGTCCTTCATTTAAAAGTTCCTGAACATGAAGATGATCTTCGTAGCTCATCACAACAGCCGGAATTGGGAACTTTGCCCGCGGATTTAATAATGCAATGGGATCACCTCCGCTATTCACCACAACTTGAGCTAAAATATCTCCTTTTTCACTCAGGACATTGTAACAAGGCATATCATAAACACCCGGAATCAGTCCTTTTATCCCGTGATATGTAAGTTTCCCTTTTATTCCTTCACTTGAAGTAGAGCCAGAGAATAGTAGATAAGCTGTTTTTAATTCTCTCGAAATAGGTGATAGAAATTTTAATTCAGGTGTTCCCTTAGGCTCCCAGCCTATAAATGGATATACTTGTCTTTCTGTCTCTATTCCTAATTCACTGAGTCTTTGAAGAATATATTCTGTACCATTCCATTCACCTTCTGTACCTGCGAACCTTTGCCCTACCTCCTCACTTAAGACTCGGATTGTTTCTTTAATTTCTTCACGGACATTTGTCGTATTGATTTTGCTCATTTTAATCCCCCTGTTCTATTATTACCTTGATTTAAAGGTATGTTATCTTCTATTACCACTTTTGCATAATCTGAAATTCCGCTTAGATGCTGAATAAATACTTCTTCCACTTTGTCCAAGTCCCGACTGCATAAAGCCTCATAGATTTGATAATGTTCTTTAATTGATCTTTCCACAAGGTGGGGTCTGCTTAAAAAGGAATATCTAAAATGAACAATATAATCATGCAGATTTTCTAAAATGTTAACCAATCTGGTTAAGCCTGACACTTTGATGATTTCCGCATGAAATAAATCATGAACCATCATGAGTTCTTCCACTTTACCTAGCTGGAAAAACATTTCAGACTGCTCTAGATAACCTTTTAATGTTAATAGCTGTTCATCGGTGATTTTGCTTGCTGCAACTCTAGCGGCGGTGGGTTCTAAAAGAGTTCTTATGAGGATAATTTCATTGATGGCATCAAAGTCAATTCCTTTAACAAGGCAGTGTTTTCTGGGGAGGATTTCTACTAAACCTTCTTGCTCTAAACGTTGGATAGCCTCTCGCACAGGTGTTCTGCTGACACCGAGGTACTTTGCTAACTCCATTTCAACTAATCTTTCACCATTTTTAAGTTCACCACTGATAATTTTTAATCGGAGCTGATCAAAAACCTCCGAAGCAATTGATACAGATTTAATTTTATTTAGCTTCATGTCATTTTTTTAACCTCCTGCTTGATGTTGAATTCATTATATACCATATTGTATTCAACGCACAATATATATTTATAATATTTTAAATATTTAAAATAAATTAATAATTATTGAGTCTTTCGCACTAAATCCGTAGGAAACTATTATTCTCCCCTTTCTCATGAGAGAGTTTTCTGAAGATAAATATATTTCACCGGTGAAGTTCTATTTGTTCTGACGAAAGAATGATTACATACAAAAAGCCTTTCATCGCTTGATGAATAGGCTTTTTATCTCTTTATCCAAATAATGTGAACCAACCTGCCCCCACGTTTTATAAAAAGACTAAGGTTGAAGCTATTTCCTTCAAATGCGGCAGGTCTGCCCATAAGATGAAGTAATTGTAGGTTTCTCCTTGGATTGTAATGGGAGTTGGATACCTTACTATTAAAGCTGATTGATTCAGCATTTCTGCTGGCTGGTCCGCAGAGGGGAAAATGTAGCAGGCTTCCTGGTTTTGAATTCGAGTCTTCAAGATGCTTGGCATGGATCCATAGGGCCTTAATGGATGGAAAGCTTCCCCACGGCACACCTCATCTAAGTTTTCACCGGCTGAAATCGCTGATATTTGAAAAAAGCCGTCAGCACCTTCGTATCTTTCCTCGTTCACTTTTCGCCAGTTTGACGGATATTGGAAACGAATCTTGTAGGCAGTGTTCGTATATGTGTTCTTTTGGGTACCATCCAATATGGCAGTTGGAGACCATTGAAGTGACTGAATGTTAACTCCTGCAATTAGCCGTATCGGGACGGGGTGACGGAGGTCGATAGCCCACAATTCACTTGCAAATTCCTGTTCCTTGCATCCACTAAGATAGGCTATTTTTGTTCCGTCTGTTGACCACGTGACAGGCGATGCAAAACAATTGGAAATAGCCCAAATTCGATCCTCTTCGCCTCGCCTCCCCACCGTTCGAACTTGTGAAAAATACCCGCGATCTTCAAAGGCGGTAGCGCTATAGGCAATTTTCAAAGAATCAGGTGACCATGTCGGATAATAATTTTTTGCAAGAGGCCCGCCTTTTACTTCAACCACATTGCCTGTTGAAAGCTCGATGGTGTGAATGATGGAGATGCTGACACCTGGTGTTGTATAAAGAACAAAGCTTCCGTTGGGTGATAGCTGGGCATTATTAAGCCGCCCTCCTGTGTTATGTGTAATTTGCTGTTTCCCAGTTCCGTCGGTTTGAATTCGGTAAAGCTGACTAATTCCTGATGCATCCGGTGCCTGGAATAACAGTTCCCTGCCATTCGGAAACCATTGAACATCTGTTGAGTCAGGCTGTTGAATGCTTTGCGCTTGATGAGACAGAACGTTGTACATGATAATGCGACCTTGCTTCGTATAAGCAATTTGGCTGCTGTCAGGCGACCAATCCAATTTGAATTCAGCACCTTCTTCCATCTGGTCGATTTGAGCGATCGCACCAGATGCAACATCCACAACATATATAATTCTGTTCTTTCCAATAAACGCAATTCTCCTGCTATTGGGTGACCATTCTGGACTTGAAAAAGTTTCACCCAATCCACTGGTGAGCTGCACGTTCTCTCCTGTCCGGGGATTATATAACCAAATATCATATTGCCCTCCTCGATCAGCAGTATAGGCAATCAGGCCTTGGCCACCAGGAGGGGCGTATGGAATCCTTAACTTCATTCCGGGAAATAGCTGTGAGGATGGAAGCTGGTTTACAATCCGAATAAGCTCAAAATTTGGCTCCCCATTCGTAATGACATTAAAACGCATTGCAAGCCGATAAAGTGTATCCCCTGGCTGGACGATATAATATGGAACACCTGGAGGAACCTTTAATAATTGACCGGTCTGAATGACATAGGGTGGCTGAAGCTGATTAGCCTCTATGATAACTGAAGGCGGAACTTTGTAAAATTGTGAAATTCGATACACTGAATCTCCTTGCCTAACACGCACAGCATCAACCCCAGGTGGAAGGGACAGCTGCTGACCTATATAAATCGTGTAAGGGGGCTTCAAATTATTTGCCGCAATAAGGGAATCGGCCGGTATTTCCCATCTCCTGGAAATCCCGTACAGCGTATCACCTGAACGTACTGTATAAAAAATTTGCATGATCTTCACTTCCCAAAGAATAAATTTCCATTGAGGAATTAAATGCGCACACACTATCTGCCCATATACTATTCAATAGGAAGTGCGAGGTTCAGTGCAAAAGAGAAGAATTAGATAAAAAAGGAATTTAATTCCTATATAGATAGCGCTATTACAAATCTATAGCATGATTCAATTCAAGAAAAGCCTGAAGGAATCATTATTAGCGAAAATGATTATGGTAAAAAGATAAAAAACCTTCAAATGGGAAGGTCTCTTACTAAGCAGCCCCCTCCTCTTCGTCATCGCAAGCTCTGAAAGATAATATCTCAAGAATTCGATGGATTCGATAAACCCCCGATCCTGTAAAGGCTCCATCCTGGATTTCGAACCCTCCGATCATCATTAAGAGGGCCTCCCCTGTAACTTCATTTGAGAAAACAATATGAATTCCATATTTCGATGAAAATCGAATTATTTAGCTCTTATAATAGAAATGAAGCAAAAAGAAACTTAATCCAAATGAAGAAAAGGAGCTTAATTTTATGAATAGCAAAGAACAATCATTAAAAGCAGAAACCTTTCACCGCTTACACCAGCAATCCTCCACCTTTGTTCTGCCAAACGCATGGGATGTAATCAGTGCAAAAATGTTTGAAGAATGCGGCTTTAAAGCAATTGGAACAACAAGTGCAGGCATTGCTGCTTCTTTGGGGTATTTGGATGGGCAAAGTATACCTCTTAGCAAAATGGTTGAAACGATTGAAAACATCGCAAAATCAGTAAATGTTCCTGTGAGCGCAGACATTGAGGCAGGTTATGGACGGACAGTTGAAGAGGTTTTAGAGACCGTAAAAGCAGTAACTGCTGCTGGAGCTATCGGGATAAATCTGGAGGACGGTACAGGTGATTCTATCAGGCCTATTTTTGAAATTTCATCACAAGTGGAAAAAATAGCAGCGATCAAAGAATTTTCGGAATCCAGAAATATGCCTTTATTTATCAATGCACGAACAGATCTATATTGGTTAAATATTGGGGATTCTTCAACTCATTTACAGGAAGCTGTAAAGCGGGCAAAAGCCTATCAGGATGCAGGGGCAGATTGCATTTTCATTCCAGGCTTAACTGATAGGAAGATTCTTAAGAAGATTAGAGAGGAAATTTCTTGTCCGATCAACTTATTGGTTGACGCTGAGATGCCTTCTTTATCGGAGTTATCTGAGATCGGAATCGAAAGGCTTAGCTGTGGATCCGGCCCATTTAGAGCGACCTTAACCTATTTACGGTCTATCGGTGAAGAGATTGTAAACAACCAGACTTTTCATCAAATGACAAATGGCGATGTTCTTTCTTATAGGAGGTTAACTGAATTCATACAATAAATACTTCTAATACCCAACAACAAAATGATGAATTTTGAGAAGCCGATTTTCCTATAATCATGAAATCGGCTTTTTGTTCTCCTTCCCGTTTTAATTATTTTTCGGGAATGTTTCAGGGTGTTTGACTCTAATTATTAACTATCAATAGACCTATTGGTTACCGGCGGTTCATTAAGCCAGCCTTTCCTTACCAATAACTTAAACCCTTTCTCTGAATAGCCTTCCACCTGATCAATTAATTCCTTTAGTGTTTTCACGTGACTTTTTTTATAACTGGAAACCACAGCAGTTTGCAGATTGCCGATTCCGATGGGATTTAAGAACATGATTAAATTAGCCATTAGTTTATCTGAAAATGGGGATTTATTCACCTTATGAACATGAGCCTCTAAACCGGTGATTGCCGGGACTCCGTTTTCTCTATATATTTGGGATAAAACATCAACTTGATGATAGGACAATTTGATCCCATCCTGCAAAAAACTCTTTGTATCTTCATCCTTTGCAGCATCCGAAAAAGCAGTACATAGAGCTAAACCAACATTATTACATTGAAATGAACCTAACATACTTGCTAATTCAACAGCATTAAGCGGCCTCTGCTGGGTTGATGCCACTTTAAATAACTTGCTTTCTCTGTCTTCAGCATTTTTGTATGAAAAAGACCTGTGTTGCAGCAACCCTTTGTTCTCCAGCAAATTTAAAATAGAACTGTCAATTTGAATTAACTTATTGAGTATCTCTTTAAAGAAATTCTTAACCATTGGGACGGTTAAGTCTGTGTATTGAAAAGAAAGTACACCCAATCCATTGCTTGTTATATGCTTAATTATTTCTATCATTAATTGATCAGAAAAAATCTTTTCGGAGGGGCTATGTAAATCATTTTCACTAAAAAACGGTGTAACATTTAATCCATCATCAGCTAAGAACTGCAAAGCCTCTTGTTCCTGGAATGATGAGAGTGATTTAATTTCTGTTAAAACATCTTTCAAATCAGGATCTTCGGCAGTTTCCATCAGGTTTCCCAAAAAAATATTGACCATATTTGAACTTGAATGTAAGTACCATAGAAAGCCTAGTTCGTTTAAATTCATCTAAAAGGCCCCTCCACAATTTATTTTCTAATCTTAGTTTGTAATTGAAAATGCTAATTATTCATTAAATTGTATTAGGTCTAATTATCTTGTATTGCCTACTGTTAAAGCTCTTAACAATTAAATGGCTGCCTTGTTTAAAATGGTTCGATGTGTCTTTTCCTTATTATCTTCATTAAAAGTAATCCCAAAGAGACACCTGGTATTACACACAATATTGGAAGCCAAATTGGCCCTAATAATACCCCAAAAAGCTTAAAGGTAGAGGAATATATACACCCCACCGTAACAAAGTAAGCAGAAGACACAAACGGAAGAAAAGAGTAACTGTATTTCCCTCCTCCCGCATCTTTAAAAGAATCCCACATAGCAAAGAAATACAAACAAGGATAAAACATCAGCCACAAATAATCGGTTTCCGCAATTGCCTTTTCAATCTCTCCATGAAAACTTGAAATAATGACTCCGTTAAAATTCGCTTGTACATTAATAAGGAATTCTAAAAATACAATAACCATTCCCTTTATTAGTTTTCCATTTAAAAATTGACCAAAACCAGGAAGTGCAATACTCCATAATAGCCTTTCTATAGATGTCGCCATTCTATTCAAGCCCCTTACCATGTTTCTTATAGGTGTTCTCTTCCTGTAATCCCCTTTTAAAGAGCAGCAAACTAATTGCCATCTCCTGAAGATATCAATTAATATTACTCAGCATCACACTTATTATTATGTAAGCACTCTTCTCAAACTAAACTCCCTTTTAATAGCAGAAAAAAAGCTGCCGAATCGGCAGCTGGGATTTTAATGCACTCTTGATTAGGTTGGAAGAGCTTAGGGTTTTATCATGTCCGAATATGTGCGATTATATCTGACGGAATACAGCAGCACATATATAACAATAAATGCAGCAAACAGGTTCAGAACGATCAGCGAATGGTTCAAACTGTAAAATTGGGTAAGCGCTCCTACTCCAATTACTGGAACAATAAATCCAGAATATGCGCACAAGTAAAATGCAGAAATGACTCGTGCCCGCTCTTTGGGCTCCGGTAACTGTCCGGCAAGTCGCAAGGCAATTTGAAAAGTCCATCCGCCCCCGATAGACTGGATGAAAATGCCTGCCCAGAGCAGCGGCAAACTTGATGTTAAACCAGAAGAAACAATAACCCATGACCCTATCGCAAGAAGCAGGATGCCGAATCTCATACGTGTAATGGGGTGACTTGGCCAAGGAATGAACTGAGCCAAAGCTGCTCCACTGAGAAGCACGAAAATGATTAATCCTGAAACAGCAAGGTTGGACGTATGAATGACATTCTTTACGAAATTAGGAATAAGAGCAAACGCGATTCCTTGAATTGTAAAAACTGTGAAGATAGGCAATCCGGCCATTGAGATAAATGGAGAACGAATATTGTCTGGCACTCCAAGCGATATCTTTGTTTTTTCACGTTTTTGTTCACTGGAAACAGCATCTTTAGGAATAGATTCCAGCACAATTAGTGAGATGATAAGCAAGACGAGCAAAATCCAAAATGGCAAATGGAGTGGCTGGAAATGTATATATTGCAGGATCAAACCCGCGATAGCCGGTCCCAACCCGAAACCAATGAGAATAGTAACACCTGATAATTTGAGAGCTGCACCTATTTGGCTGGGAAGAGTTTGCTTCATTAGAAAAGCAGCAGCTGTACCTGTAAAAGCTCCGTATGCGATTCCTTCCAATGATCTGGCAACATATAGCATCCAGGAATGATTGCCAGCCATGAAGAATAAGGTAGATGCGATGGATATCCATATACTGAAGCGAACAACCCTTTTTAATCCCCACGTGCTGCCTTTTTCTCCCGCAATGAACAAAACAGGCAATAGGAATGCAGCATATATGGCAAACAAGATCGTGATTTGCAGACTGTTCAGCCGGTAAGCCTCACTATATAAAGGGAATAACGGGGTAATAAAGGTAGCCCCGCATGACATCAAAAGAGATACCAATAGCATTCTTTTCACTGCTGAAATCCCCACTTTCAATAAATTACTTACTAGAAGGTAAGTTGTATTTTTTTAAAATCCAGTAAAAGCTTATACCTTATATTTTCTTAACGATATTGAAGTATTCTTCCAATGTGCATTTCTTTTCATAAATTACTTTGGCAGCCTCAGTACCTACATAGCGGAAATGCCAGGGTTCATATTGGTATCCAGTGATGGTTTCCTTTCCTTTGGGATATCGGAGAATAAAGCCGTAGCGGTGTGCATTTTCAGCCAGCCACTTTCCTTCGTTTGTTTCTCCAAATTTCTCTGATAGTTCCAAATTGGCATTTCTGCTTGAGATATCCATCGATAGACCTGTCTGATGTTCACTGCTTCCTGGAATCGCAACAGCCTGGACAGCTTTTTCTTTCCCAACTCTTTTAACCTCTGCTTCAAAAACATGAGATTGCCGCGCATAAGAGCGATAGCCAGAAACCGCAAACAACTCTACTTCTTCATTTAATGCTCCTGCAAAAAGATTTTCCAGAGCTTTGGCAGCATCCTGGCGTATAAAGCTTTTTTCCAAATCTAATTTTCCAAATGAAAAGGCAACCTCAGGAATCACCAATTGCTCCGGTTCATAGCCATCTGGCAGGCTGAATTGTTTATTCACAAGGACCAGTACATTCTCGGGATTCTGAATGACATTACGGCCATTGACCACTTTTACTTCATTGAAATAGGAAGCTTCCAATGAAAGGGGGTCCATTTCGGCAGACATTTCGTTTTTGCTTTCGGTGCCTTCGTTATGTGAAGCATCTTCTTTACCATCTTCATTTCCGTGAGGAGCAGCTTCTTTCTCCGAATGGCCCTCCAAACTTTTCTCCTCATTCAGAAAAGGGATTTTGTCCTTTAGCGGCTTAACTTTATCCATATATGGATCGAGCTGGCTGCAGCCAGAGAGAAGGAAGCATAGTGTTCCCGCAAAAAATAGTATCTTTATCAATTACTGTCACCCCCTCTATCAACGATTAAACGAACCTAAAAAACGAAGTATATTATTTACTTACTAGAAGGTAAGTGTTTCTCTTTAAAAAAACCGTTTCTACGGTTTTTTTAAGAATCGATTTAACTGAGTTAGTACTTCGGCTAATACATCATCACCCAGAACCCGTCTGTATAATAAAGCTCCTTTAACACTTGATAATATCGTTACCGCTACTTGATGGACATCTTCAGAGCTATTTATGATATTTGCCGTTTGTGCCTCCGCTACTAATTCTTTCATTACATTGAGTTCCAGTCTGCTGACTTCCTCAATCTTTTCTTGTACAGCAGATGGCAAAGATTCATAATCCGTCTGCAGCGAAGAAATAGGACAGATTTCAGTACACTCGAATCTTTGAGCTTGCTGCTGAATGAGCCGCTTCATTTTCTCTTCAGCAGAAGCCGGCGAATTTTTAATTAACATTAAAGATTCCTGCAGTTTCAATAAAATACGTTCTGTAACTGCGACTCCTAAATCCTCCTTCTTCTCAAAGTGATAGTGAATACTTGCTTTGGTCACTCCAAGCTGTTTAGAAATGTCATCATAGCTGAAGGCTACATACCCTTTTTGCTGTATCAATTTAATGGCTAAGTCTACAATTTGTTTTTTTCTGTTTTCCATATCCCGATAATAACTTACTAATAGGTAAGTGTCAAGATGAGGGATCCGAAGTCAAGAACCCCGTAAAACGTAATTACTTTGATAGGTTTAATATACTTCCATTAACACTGGCCGGGTGTCCCTCATTTTTCCATTATCATTCGAAGACGGTCACAAATACCCCATCCATATTGTTGCCTGAAATCTCATAATAGCTATCGTCCGGTACGTTAATCGTCCTGGTTTGAGGTATCGGGTAATAAGTAATTGTGTATGTTTCCCCATTCATATGCACAGAGATTTGTTTTTCTTCTTTTAGATAATCTAAATATTCCTCTAAAGCAAAATTTTTTTCCTTCATAATCGCACTATGCGGCAGGCCAACATAGCGGATATGCCAGGGTTCATATTGAATTCCTGTTACGTCTGTCTTGTCCTTTGGATAGCGCAGGATGAACCCGTGTTTCCAGGCATTTTCTTCGATCCACTTTCCTTCAGGTGCATCGGCCATTTTCATTTGAGTAGATCCTACATCAAGCGATAAACCCAAATTATGCTCGCTATAGCCAGCCGGCAAGGCATAATCAGAACCCATCTCCTGATAAAGCACACTTTGTTCTTCTAAGCCTCGAAAGCCGCTGGTTATAGAGAAATTTCGAACTCCTTCCATTTCTGCTGCAGCTATCATCTCTGAAAATTCACGTGCAACGTCCTCAGACAGATATATTTCGCTGTTTAACAAGCCATATCCCCTTGTATGTTCACTTTGCTCAGATAGATTGATGACATCTGATTTAATACTCTCCGGGTGAACCGGATATTTATTATTAACCAAAAGCAAATTTCCCTGATAGATTTGTTCCTCTGTTATCTCTTTTTGGCTATGTTCAGAGGTCCTTCTATCCTCTATGTCACTTTCATATTGATCATCATTTTGAATTTTTACTTTTGGTTCAAAGAAAGAGTCCACATTTACGAATGTTAACCCCAGGCAAACTAATAGTAAAAAACCCCACTTCTTCATTTTTCAGCTTCCTCCTTATTCTTCCTTGCTTAAAGAATAGGAAAAACTATTTAAAAAAAGAGTAGGGTAAATTTTAAATTTTTCTTAAAACCTGTACTAACAGCTAATCTTCAGTCATTCGTTCACTTTCCTTTGGCAGACGAACTTCAAAAATGGTCCTGATGACATTGCTCTCAACCGTAATGGTTCCATTATGCTGCTCCACAATATTCTTCGCTATGAACAGGCCAAGACCGGTGCTGTCTTCCTGATGCGTTCGTGATTTGTCTCCGGTATAGAACATATCAAAGAGATGCGGGAGTTCCTCCGGAGGAACGCTGTCTCCATAATTCACAACCTGAACGACCGCTTCATCCCCATCAATCTTGCCGTTAATATCGACATACTGGCCTTCATTTCCATAACGGATGGCATTCGTTAGTAGATTTTCAAACACACGTGCTATCAATTCACCATCACCCAAAATGGGCAAATGGGGTGTGCTATCCATACGGGCAGCCAAATGATTCTTTTTGAATGCAGGATACAGTTCTTCCTTTAATTGATTAAGCAGGTCCGTTAAATTTAGTCTCTTTCTTTCAACTGGAAGCATGCCATAATTCATTCTGGTTATTTCGAATAATTCATCAATCAGCCTTTCTAAACGCTGAGATTTCGTAAAGGCAATGGTCAAAAAATGCCGGACTTGTTCTTCAGTCAAGCTCTCATCCTTAAGGATCAAATCCAAATATCCTAAAACAGAGGTAAGCGGGGTCCGCAAATCATGAGCCAGATTTACGACCAATTGATCCTTGCTGCTTTCCGAAAAATCTCCTCTTTCTACAGCTTGTTTCAATTTTTCACTTGCCAGATTAATATCATGGGCAATATCCCGAAATTCATCATTTGACTCTATCTGAACTTGATGTGAAAAGTCTCCCCGGGAGAGATGATGGATTCCGGTTGAAATCTCGTTAAAATAGCTGGAATATCGCTTCGTGAGTAAATAAAAGAACATGAACGAAAGCGGGATAAACAGCAGTAAAAAGACGTTAATGTCGCCAAATTGTTTCATAATTTTCCGATAATATTCCAGCCGGTCACCAAACTGGGCATTCGCATGATAATAGAATTGGAGTGATTTAAAGACTATAAACGTTATAAGTCCAGAAAAAATCATACTCAAACCAAATAAAAGCACCATTTTTGAACGAAAGCTGCGCACCATTTTACCCATTGAAGGAATACCCGACTCCCCACACGGTTTTTATCCATTTGTGGTTCTGCCTGCCTTCTTCAAGTTTTTTCCGCAGCGTGCGAATATGTACCATGACTGTATTGCCGCTTTCAAAGTAGGCTTCTCCCCACACCTGCTGAAAAATATTTTCCACACTGTACACCTTCTTTGGATGACTCGCGAGTAAATACAAAATATCAAACTCTTTCGGCGTAAGCTCAATGCTTTCACCATATAGGGTCACTGTGCGCTGATCAGGAGTAATCACTAACCCGCCATATTCCAGCCAGGTTTTATGATCTGCTTTCGGCTGATTCAGCTGTATAAAACGCCGGAGCTGAGCATTTACACGGGCAACCAATTCGATCGGAGTGAATGGTTTTGTCATATAATCATCTGCTCCAATGACCAGTCCCTGTACTTTATCAAAATCAGAGGTTTTAGCACTCAAAAAGATGATGGGCATGTTATGCTGCTCGCGAATGCGGCGGGTTACTTCATATCCATCCATTTTCGGCATCATAATATCCAAAATCAGCAAATCAATCGGTTGAGTCCCGACAACACGGACAGCCTCTTGTCCATCTGAAACTTTAATAACATGATACCCTTCTTTTTCTAAATGGATGGCAATCAGATCAGCAATGTCCTCCTCATCATCCGCAATTAAGATCGAAATATCTCTTCTCATCTTCCCACTCCTAAATAAAAATGATCAAACAGTTATATATCAAGTCCTTTTCATTTTCTATTATTTCCGTTTCTTTTTCAAAGATATGGCCACATTGTGCAAATAAACATACAGCCATAATAAAAATGTTAAAGTGCATACAATTTTTGATAGTAATAATAATAAGTAGTAACACATGTTAGGAGTACATTTGTTTATGAAAATGGAAAACACCAATCTGAATCCTGCAGAAAATCAAACACCTGCCGAAATAGTGAATAGAGCCAAAAAATCATCTGATTTTAAAGAAATTCAAAAAAGTCTTTCCGGAGTCCAGATAGTCATTTTATACTTCACTTCACTGATCGATCACAAGACGATGGAGCATGTATTTCTTCCATATATTAATGAGTGCGAAAAAAAGACTGACCAGGCTTTTGATATGAATCAATTTAAAAACAGCCTGCCGCTTGAAGAGGTTATCAGAACAAAGGAAGCAAAAGAAATCGAAGAGAAAATTCACCAGGGATATGTCCTAATTAAATTTGAGAATACCTCTGAAGATTGTCTATTAGTGAATGTAAGCAATTTATCTAAAGGGATAAGAGAGTCTAACGAAACTGAGAATGAATTTAATGTTATCGGTCCAAAATTAGGGTTTGTTGAGAGCCTTGATACGAATATTCTTTTACTTCGAACTAAGGTAAAATCTCCTTTATTAACGACTGAAGAGATTGTGCTGGGCACACTGTCAAAAACAAGAGTAATGATTGTTTATTTAGATGGCATTACAAATGAACAGCATATAAAATTTGTAAAGAAAAGGCTCTCTGAGATCGATTTTGATATTATTTGGGATACATCTGCGTTAATCCAGCTAATTAAGGAAAATTCTTATACTCCTTTTCCGCTTTACTTTTCTTCTGAGAGGCTGGATCGAATTTCTTATTCACTCACTTCCGGCCAGGTCGTTATCTTTAGTGATGGTTCACCATACGCAGTATCCGGACCTACTACCATTTTCGATTTTTTTCTCTCATCTGAAGATTATTATTATAACTGGATTATCGGGTCTTTCTTCCGTTTTACTCGAATACTTGCGATCATCTTTTCAATCTTTTCTTCCGCCATTTATGTTGCGGTTGTGACATTTCATTATGAGGTGGTTCCCGCCGATTTACTGGGTCCGCTAATAGAGTCCAGAGCTAACGTTCCATTTCCGCCGCTGCTGGAAGTTCTTTTTTTAGAATTGACCATTGAATTATTAAGAGAGGCAGGAGCCCGATTGCCTACTAAAGTAGGACAGACATTGGGCATTGTTGGCGGTATTGTCATTGGACAGGCAGCTGTAATGGCAGCACTGACAAGTAATATTTTATTAATCATTGTCGCTTTATCAGCCTTAGCTTCATTCACAACACCAACTATCGTTATGTCCAACACCATTAGATTATTAAGATTTCCCTTTATCATCATGTCATCATTCCTGGGCGGGCTGGGTATCATGGTAGGCTTTGTTGTGCTGCTTTGTCATTTGTTTAAATTAAAATCATTTGATACTCCTTACATGGTTCCTTTGCACCCGTTTCGCATCAATAGTCTAGCGGATAGTATCATAAGGCCCCCTTATACCAAATTAAACAAAAGGCCGGATTATTTGAGACCTAAAGATAAAATTAAATATTCACCAAAAGAGAGTAATAAAAAGAAGGAAGATATTAATGATGAATAGCACATTAGTTAAAATGGGTATTGTTGTTCTAACTCTAATTCTGGCTGGATGTGTACCTCACAATATTATTAATGAAGTCTCTCTGATGCATAATGTAGGATATGACAAAGAAGAGGAGATGCTAAAGGCAAGTGTTGTTTATCCAAATTATGCCGAGAGTGATAATCCTGCTTTAATCACAGCTGCTGCTAAAAATCCATCCAGCCTGCAGGAAGAACTTAGCCATAAATCTCAATTTCCATTTGAAATCGGTCAAGTAAGGGTAATGATATTTGGGGATCAACTAAGCAGAGATGGTTTAGCTTCCATATTAGACCCCATCTGTAAGGATCCAAAAATTGGCATAGTAAGAATTGCCATTACAGATGGAACTCCAGATTTAATACTAAATAAAACACTTAATGAGAGTCCGCTATTCTTAATGAATTTGATTGATAAAAGCATTGAAAATGAAGGAATTCCTGAATCTAACTCCCATGTAATGTATGACCAGTTTTTTGGCAGTGGAATTGATATGTCCTTTCCAAATCTTACAGTTGATTCTAAAGGGCAAATTAAAGTCGATGGTATGGGGATTTTTAGAGGTGAAAAATTAGCACTTAGGATTTCCGAAAAAGAAACCTTCTTATTAAAATTAATGACGGATAAAAACAAAATGGGAGTATACAGTTTTGACCTCAACATGCATGGACATAAAGCAAATATTGGGGTCAGAATAAACTATGGAAAACACAAGGTGAAATTCATAAAGGAGAACCTCAGGGAACAAGTTAGAGTTAGCCTAAATTTAGATGTAGAACTTGATGCTTTGCCTGAATGGATCAATTTAGAAGATGAAAAGGATCTTAAATTATTTAAAACCGCCTTACAGAAATCAATTTCAAACGATGCTGAATTACTTCTAAAGGATTTTCAAACAAATGGTGTAGATCCTTTAGGTATAGGAAGAGTGTATAAAGCAAATCACAGAAATTATTCTGAAAAGAGTTTTTACGATCGGATATATCCTAATATGACATATGAGGTAAATACCAAAATTGCAGTTAGGCAAACTGGGGTGGGAAATTAGTGAACGTAAAAGTAGAAAAACAATTTCAAGTTTCGGCTTTTTTCACATTTTTTCTCATTCACTCTTCACAAACCGGAGTTGGCATCCTAAATTTTCAAAGCCAGGTTATTAAACATGCTGAGCAGGACGCCTGGATTTCTTTAATTATAACCTGGGCTGCAACCCATATCATACTCTATATTATTTTTAAGCTATTAGGCGGGGGAACAAATGATTTAGTAGCTGTTCATCAGTATTGCTTTGGAAAAGCGATTGGCAGCATAATGTCTGTCATGGCATTGGTTTATTTCTGGCTGGCTTCTTTGACAGTCCTCCGTGCTTATATTGAGGTCATCCAAATATGGGTGTATCCTTCAATAAAAACATGGCAGCTATGTTTCGTTTTCGGACTCACATTTTATTATATTATCTCAAGCGGCTTCCGCAGTCTAACCGGCTTTAGCTTCTGGGGAGTTATTTTGCCTTCTTTTCTGTTCTTTTTAATCTATTTTCCATTGAAGCACACGAATTATATTTATCTGCTCCCCGCCTTCAGTCATTCCCTCAGTGAGCTATTTTTATCTTCTAAAGGGTATGCCCTGCTTTTTCTTGGTTTCGAGTGGATCCTGATGTATTATCCCTTCCTTAGGAGTTCAAATAACAGAGATATTTCAAAATGGGCGTATCTTGGCAATATATATACTCTCATTGTGTACCTAATTATAACGTTAATATCTTTCTTATACTTTAATCAAGAGGTATTACAGCATTTACCTTGGCCCACTCTTATGATGGTTAAGATCGTTAAATTCTCTTTCCTGGAAAGATTTGAATATGTATTCATCTTTATTTGGCTGTTAGTGATCATATCCCCTATATGTATTTCTTTGTGGGCATGTACAAGAATCGCAAAAAGAACTTTCTCAATTCCTCCTAAAACGACTTTGCTATTCTTACTTATTGCAGAGATGATTGTTTCTGTATACCTTCAGGAATTTAAGAGCATTGATTATCTTGTCAATTTTACTTCTAATGCGGGA
Organism: Cytobacillus sp.; assembly: GCF_964223445.1. Lineage (NCBI taxonomy): Bacteria > Bacillati > Bacillota > Bacilli > Caryophanales > Bacillaceae > Cytobacillus > Cytobacillus sp. The sequence continues at coordinate 14,334 of NZ_CAXQGS010000126.1, read as the reverse complement.
ATTGGTTTTGTATATGTGTATCTGCCGCTCCTACTTATTATAAAATGGATTAAGAATCATTTTATGAAAAATAGGTTAAACAAAATCTAATTCCTAATGCAAAAAAGAGTGCCTATCTTGTTAAAAGATAGGCACTCTTTGGGTGATCCCGGAAGCTGATTAACCAACAACGTTGGAGATTACTTCGATATTACCTTGAGTTGCTTTAGCATAAGGACAAACCTTATGAGCTTCCGCAACGACTTCTTCTGCCACGCTTGTTTCAACGCCCTTTACAGTGATATCCATTGTAATGGCCAGCACGTATCCTTCGTTCGCATCCTTGCCAAGCGTAACTTGTGAAGCAATATTTATACCGTCTGTTTTAATGTTCCTTTTCCTCAGGACAGTGCCCATCGCTCCCTGGAAGCATGCGGCAAACCCTGCAGCGAACAGCTGCTCCGGATTGGTTCCAGCTCCGTCCCCGCCTAATTCCTTTGGATATCTCAAGTCTACATTCAGATTGTTATCGTCAGATACCGCTTTCCCATCTCTTCCGCCTTGAACATTTACAGTAGCCGTGTATAATTTCTTTTCTATTTTCATCATTCTTAAAACTCCCCTTTTTATAATGGATTAGTTTTTTTTTGCTTCAATATTTCCACAAGTAGCTTTTGCATTAAGGGCGAACTTTATGAGCCCGGCAATGACTTTTTCTGCAACGCTAGTCTTTGCCCTTCTCTTTCGTCTTGAAGGATCACTGTTCCTTTACTTACTAGAAGGTAAGTTACCCTTAAAAAAGACAAGCATTAAAGACAAGGAACTGGTGAAGATATTATTTTTCAGTTGCAACATTCCCCATTGCAATTGAAATTCTATTCCAGCTGTTGATTTGATTGATGAGTAAAACAAGGTCAATATATTGTTTCTCATCATAATGTTCACGTACTCGCTGATAAAGCTCATCTGGCACTCGTTTCTCCGGGATTAAAGTTATGTGCTCAGTTAATTCAAGAGCTGCTTTTTCTGCTTCGGTGTAAAATGTGCACTCTCTCCATGCACTGATGCAATATAAACGCTGTTCCGTTTCTCCCATTTTTCTCGCATCAGCTGTATGCATGTTAATGCAATAGGCACAGCCATTTATTTGTGAAGCCCGGATTTTTATAAGTTCACGAAGTTTACGGTCTAAACCTGTCGTTTTCGTATACTTCTCCATTTCCATCATTATTTTCATTGCCTCTGGTGCTAAATTGTAATAATCAATTCGTTGTTCCAATATCAATTCCTCCTTATAAGCTGATTCAACAAATAATTGAACCGCATTTTGAAATTTCAATTGTGGATAGCATCAATCAGCGATTGATATTATCTATAATAAATTGTACACTTTATTATGTCAAACAACTTTTCATGTTAATTGATTCCAACTGACCCTGTTTGACAAAGAACTTAAAAATTCTTAAGATAAATGAATCTCATTTATGAAGAGGTGTTCGTAATGCAATATAGTATTGGGGTTGAATATGCACTTCACTGCCTTGTATATTTAATTGATAATGAAGAGGATTCTTCCATTGGCATAAAGGAACTCTCCACTTTCCAAGGGATTTCCGAAACATATCTTTCAAAGATTTTCAGTAAATTATCAAAAAAAGGTATAGTCAGTTCAGTTCCTGGAGTTAAGGGCGGTTATAAACTCGCTAAATCACCAGAAGAAATATCTTTTTGGGATGTAATTGAAGCAGTTGAAGGTCCCAAGCCGATTTTTCAATGCAAAAACATTAAAGATAATGGTTACTTGTATAGAGAAAATATCTGCTCTTCGGCTCCCTCCTCTTGCACCATCAATTTAGTTATGCTCTCAGCCGAAGAAAAAATGCGTGATTTTTTGCGCAATAAAACACTTTCGTGGCTTAATGAAGAGCTTGATCGTGTCTTGCCAAATCAAGTACGTGAAAATACCCGGAAATATTTTTCCAAGAACAGCCTATAATACCAACCTCTCCTGAAATTCCTTGATTTTGATGCTTGTGAGGTACAAAACGCTAGTTCTCAAATGAATTCACAACTAATATCACAATAAATTAGCATACAAAAACGCAAGCCAAATAATGGGCTTGCGTTTTTTACATTTAATTTCAGTTTTTGTTCGTATTATGAAACAACCTCAAATTTCAAGGTGTTCCGCTTTACTATGATATATTCACCTTTTGATTTATTCATTACCTGGGACACTTCTTTTGTATGTGTTATCTCAAACCAATCATTTTGTATATCCACCAATAATTTTATTTCAACATCACTTTCTCCATATTTTAACCCACTATAATATAATTTTGTCATCGTTATGATTCCTTTCTTAATGATTAATATATGTCTTTGTTTTCTATATTTTATACTATGTTTACTTCTTTTTGGAAAATTATCTTGTTTTTGCTTTTTTGAATCACAATGCGCTAATTACAACCAATTCACACCCTCAATTAATCGATTCTAGTGATTTTCCCAATCCTGTCACACTCCAATGCAAACCAGATGGTCTTCCCATCGCTGCTTGAAATCCCATGCGGTTCAGCATTTGGAGTTTCAATCGGATACTCCTCAATCATCCCGTTGTCTGTAATTCTTCCAATCTTATTTGCTCCCCACTCTGTGAACCATAAATCATTGCCTGCCCCTGCTGTGATGGCATGCGGGCGGGCGTTCGCAGTTGGAATTTCAAATTCTGTGATATCTCCAGAAGGGCTGATACGGCCTATTTTATTGCCGATAATCTCCACAAACCAAAGTGCACCATCGTTTCCTTTCGTAATTCCAACCGGCCCAGAAGCAGGTGTAGGAACTTTAAATTCTGTCACTTCTCCATTTTCCGTAATTCTTCCGATGGCATTATTTTGGTTTTCTGTGAACCATAGGGCATCATCAGATCCCAGCGTTATAAATGCTGGATACGAACCTTGAACAGGAAGATTGTATTCGTGGATAGAACCATCATCCTTAATCCGTCCAATACGGTTTCCATTCATTTCGGTAAACCAGATATCTCCATTCCGCCCTTCAGTAATCCCATAGGGTGCTGAATCAGGATTGGGCAAGGGATATTCTTGAATAGTACCTTCCTTCGTCATTCTCCCAATGCTGTTGGCTGCATTCTCGGTAAACCAGACTTCACCTTTTGATGACACCATTACACACATGACTTTTGCGTTCGCTGTCGGCAGCGGGTACTCGGTCATTTCCCCATCCAATCCGATGCAGCTTATTTTATTGGCTTTATGCTGCGTAAACCAGACCTCTCCCTTGTCTGAAACAGCGATTCCATATGGGCCTGTATCTTTACTGGCAAGATTTATTTCCTGTAATTTAAATTCCATACTGTTCCCTCCGAACACCAAAATTTCACCCAAACAAAAAGCCTCCTATCTCGACTTTCCGAGACAGGAGGCATGCAGCACATAAATAGACTTAAATAGGCTTTTCGATTAATTCTGCCTTTTTTTAAGTCAAAAAGCACACCACATTAATCCTATCTCAGAAAACAATCGATAAATAAGCCCATTCCATCACATTTCAGAACTGAACCTGAGGCTATAATATCGATTTTCTCTAAAGCCAGGATTATAGAATCATGTGCTTTTCTTCACCCTTTCGACTATTGGATGTATTAACTGTAAGATATTTAAAGACTGAAGTCAATTGATGCTTGGTCAATAATGGAATTTCTTTGCCATAGAAAGTCGAATAGGACAGAATATTAGGAAATATCCCAGCTGCCTTCTTTTGAAGCACAATTTAATTATATAATAGGTTTCGTACTATATAGAAAGGTTGAGACATCATGAAAAAGGTTCTTTCAAATTACAAATTAACCATCTTCCTGCTTCTCTCCATCCTGATCGGCGGAATAGCCGGAGTGGTTTTTGGCCCGAAGACAGCGGTTGTGAAGCCGTTTGGGGATTTATTCTTAAATTTATTGTTTATGATCATTGTGCCGCTCGTCTTTTTTAGCATCGCTTCGAGCCTTGCGAATATGGGCGGAATGAAAAGGCTTGGGAAAATCATGGCCGGAATTTTCACCGTCTTTTTCATTACGGCTGTTATTTCCGCTATCCTGGGCTTCATAGGGATTTCCATTGTGGATCCGCTGAAAAACACGGATATCTCTGCCATTAAAAGCATTATGACGGAGTCGGCCATCGATCCTGAGGCAGAAGAAGTCACTTTCCTGGGGCAGCTGGTCCAGGCGTTCACAGTGCCTGATTTCCAGATGCTGTTCTCGAAAAATAACATGCTTCAGCTGATTGTGTTCTCGATTTTATTCGGACTGGCAACTGCGATGTCAGGGGAAAAAGGCAAGCCGATTGCGAATCTTCTTTCTTCTGGTTCCGCTGTCATGATGAAGATTGTTGGATTTGTGATGTACTATGCGCCAATTGGCCTTGGCTGTTATTTTGCGACCATCATAGGTGAACTTGGCCCGCAGATTCTTGGCGGATATGCACGTGTGTTTGTCCTTTATCTTGTCTTAACGCTTATTTACTTCTTTGGTTTCTTTACGCTGTATGCCTTTGCGGCTGGCGGTAAGGATGGCGTCAGGGTGTTCTGGAAAAATGCCATCACACCTTCTGTCAGTGCGATTGCCACATGCTCGAGTGCAGCATGTATTCCAATTAACCTTGCGGCTGTCAGAAAAATGGGTGTTCCGCAGGATATTGCCGAGACGATGATCCCTCTTGGGGCGAACACGCATAAAGATGGCTCTGTTCTTGGCGGAGTGTTTAAGATTGTTTTCCTGTTCAGCTTGTTTGGAAAAGACATGTCGAGCATGACAAGCATTCTGACCATACTGTCTGTTTCCTTCCTGGTTGGAGCTGTTATGGGGGCAATTCCAGGTGGCGGGATGATTGGGGAGATGCTGATTCTAAGCGTGTTTGGCTTCCCGCCTGAAGTGCTGCCGATTATCGCGGTTATCTCAACAATCATTGATGCACCGGCAACCCTTTTGAATTCAGCCGGCAACACGGTTTCGGCCATGATGGTCAGCCGGATTGTTGAAGGCAAGAATTGGCTGAAGGAATCCTTACTGGCGAAACAGGCCTAAAGAAATGACGTGTGGAATATCCACACGTCATTTTTTCTTGTTATATCCCTTATCTCCATAAGGCTCCAGCTCTTCCAGCCACTTTTCCTCCAGCTTTTCCAGAGCTTCCTTCTCGTTGAAATACGGATCATTTTTCTTTTTCAGCTTCTCCACAATGTTTATTTCAAATGCCTCTTTCCCGTACTGATTCCACTCGTCCTGCAGCTCCCGATTTGGCATGTAGCCGTTTGTTTCGAGTGAAAACCTTACTCCATTTAAGCTTTTTAAATTATTTGTGCTGCCAATGAAGATTTTATTGTTCACGTTATTCTTTATTTGATAAACCCCTGCTTCAATAGGCGTTTCTTTAAACTGCTGTTTTAATTCTCTTTTGCGTTCCATGGTAATCCCCCGTTATTCTAATTTTTAAGCCAATACTCGCTGCCATCCAGCTTTCGGTCTAAAAAGCCATAGTCAATTAAATATCTCCTGATCAGAGCATAATCCTCATAAAAGTCCTTCAATGCCTGATTTAACTCTTTCTCTCCATATGTGTGCTCAGGCTGAAGCTGGCTGGCAATCTCCCTCAGCACGATCAGCCTTTGCTTCTCCTTTGGCGGAAACTTGACGAGAGGTTTATCAGTGCCTTCAGGGAAGTATTTTTTGAGAATCTTATCCTGTTCTTCTTCTGTAATGTTGTAGCGGTCATCCACCATTGTCGCTGTTTTATGAACAGGCAGGAACGCTGGTGCATACTCATCCTTTTCCTTCAGCAATTCCATGATTGCCAGGAAGGTCTTCGCCTGCCGTTCCTTTTCCTTTAAAGCAAAACGGTGATGGCGAATGGTCGAGGTACTCCCCATGTCCAGTTCTTTCTGAATGTCCTTATCGCTCTTTCCCTGATAAAAAAGCTGGAGAAGGCCTTTTTGATGATCGGTAAGCCCTGTAAGCTTCTTATCCATGGACAGCAAATAATCAAACACCGAGCTATGCGCAGTTTCGATATGGATGCGCATATACCGTTCTGCTTCGTAAAACCGATCTTTATATGGATAAACAATGCCTTTTTCAATCTTTTCCCCGCATAAGAGGCATGTAAATGAATCCTTTTCTACGATATAGCCCTGCTTTAGCTCCTCAAGAGAAGCGTCCCAGAATAGATTTGATAATTCCATTAGCCAAAACACATCCTAATCCTTTAAAAAATAAACAAATTATCACTTTGTTTGCTTTATATTAAACATAATAAAATAAAGTTTGAATTTAGTCAAACACAAAACAAACATACCTTTAATATGTTTGTTTATTTTCAAACGATTTAAAAAAAGGTTTGTGCATACAGTGATAACAAACTCAGACAAATAAAAAAAGACCTCCGGTTAAGAAGGTCTGGAATTTTACGAATCTGCTCATTTGCTCCAGGGATTTTAACTTCCTCTTTTTTCAAAGTCCCTGTAATGTATGATCTCAGAAAGAATCTTACATCCATTTGCTTTCTCAAACTCCGTTCTGGCTTCATCCTTATTGTCATACTCAAACATTTTGACTTTGTCATGTAAAAAAAGTGTTAGAATCCACAAATCTTATACCTCCCTGGTTATAAAGATGCTTGAAGATTGAGCACAATCCGCAGAACCCTCTATAGTTTATGGGAATGAAGTTTTATGGGAGTGAGAGGATTGTGTTCATTTTAAAAACAGATTAAAAGCAACCGTAATCAGCCAGCCTAACGCAAAAGTAAGGGAAATATATGTACCGACATAAAGTAAAACCTCCGTCATGATTCCTCCCCCAATGATTTTGACTTGATTTTCTTTTTAGACGGGTGTATTCTCGCTGCTAAGGATTGTCAAATCGTATTAAACCTGAACGTGCTTAGCCGTTTTCATCTCCCTCCTTCTTAAAATAATGTCATTATATCAAGTGATTTTTAAAAATATGTCGAACAATTGGTTCTTCACCGATTTGTAAATAGAGTGTTAACTTCCTTTAATAAATCTCATTTTTGTATTCTAACTGACAAATAGTTGTCTATTTTTTCCGATGACAATAAGAACGGATTAATTGATTAACGAAACAGAAAAAAGCCTATTTCCACATAGGCTTTTTGATCATTGTTTCTTGCCATTCATCCAACCGTGAAAAGCAGAGATCAATCCAATAAATAAACTGTATCCCACAAAGGTATAAAAATGATGCCAGTTTTCTGCATGGACAAACAGTCCTATATCCTCTGCCATTCTTTCCAGGGCTGCCATTGCTAAACTGATGGACAAAACAACCATCCCTTTTAGCCAGCCATTCAGGTTTTTCATGATTTTTAATAAAGGAATCATGAAGCTCGGAAGGACTGCCAGGGTGAACAGAATATTGATTGAAAAGATGGCTGCGAATGGCCGGATCGGGAAGTAGTACATTCCCTTCCCGATAAAATAAAGATCTAAGTATGTGCCTAATAACGATGCCAATAGCATGGCAGGCATATAGCTTCTAATTCCAGACGGCTTTTTTGGCAAGGACTGCGAGCTCGAGCCTTTCAAGTGTTTTACAGTATGCATGCTGGATCTCCCCATTGATCATATCGTCTAACTCCAGAAAATACTCTAATACGTGAGAATCTCTAAACCAATCCCCTGATTCGGCTTCAGGCTGGATCACATTTTTCCAGGCCGTTTCAAGGCCTGGGCTATAAATCCTTCTTCCCCCCGGCCGCAGCTGGCATGATTTTAATTGAAACTGATATTGCTCGCCTGGCAGTCCTTCATGGATATCATTGAAAATATGCGGCCAATAATCCTTCCTTGAACCGGTATGGGGGTGAGCATAAGCCCATTGTTCTGTTAGGGCAAGCTCTTCTTTGTCCTTAAACAGGACATCATACAGCTTTTTTCCTAATAGGATCCGTTCATGAAGCGATTCAAAATGATTCAATGTCTGGCCCTTCATATGGGTAATGCCATTCTTTTCATAAGGAAAAAGGATGTGATTCAAGGACAGCAGCTCCTGCAGCTTAAATTCAAGCTTTTGAAAAACCTCTTGTTTATATAGCGGATTTTGAATCACCCTTTTTTCTAAGTAGCTTTGTTCATTTATGACAAGGGCAATGGTGATAAGGAAAGGGTCGGGCTTCCTCCAAAAACAGCTCCAGACCGTTTCCATGAAGACGGAAATATTAAGGAACGGAAACAGGAAAAATAATGGCTTATTTCTTTTCAGGCTCTCCCGGTAAATCAAAAATTGCGGATAGGCATCCTGAAAAATGAGCCAATTCCCTCTTTCCAGAAAGGAAAAGAAGGAATGTTTTTCACTCTCCGGCATTAATCGGGACAGAATCTCCCCTTTTAAATCGGTCATATTCCAGCCGCCATTACGGGAAACCATATGTCCTAAAAACGCCCAGTGGATTTCCGGATGCTGCCGGTAGAAATCAAGATAGGCTTTTGTCCTGGTGACATTATTTAGATTCCAGCCCATTGTCTCCCGTTTAATATAGCCGAGGATCCCCTTCTCCTCATCTGAAAGATGGATCGATTTTTGAGTTCCTGTCCTTTTCTTTAATTCTTCCTTTAACCAGCCCATCGGGGACTTCCCTTGTTTCTTTTGAAAAAAGATGAGCATCCCCTCCTCCATGAATTCTCTTTCAGCCATATGAATATGTATCTAAAGGATCCAATTTACTTGAGAGGAATGTGCATGAAATGACTGATACGATTTCCGGCATTAACGATCTCATCACCCTATTAAGAAAAGGCCAGTCTCCTGATGGTTCCTGGAATTATCCATTTGAAACCGGCATTTCAACAGATGCTTATATGATCATTTTATTAAGGACACTGGAGATACATGATGAAAAATTAATACAGGGGCTGGCAGCGAGGATCATAGGCAAGCAAGAGGAAAATGGCGCCTGGAAGATTTTCGAGGATGAAAAGGATGGAAATGCCACCTCCACTCTGGAGGCTTATTACGGGCTTCTTTATTCCGGCTATGTTCAGAAGGAAGATCCCAGGATGAAAGCTGCCAGGAAATTTATACGGGAGCATGGCGGAATGGAAAGCGTAAATGTTTTTACAAAAATTATGCTTTCCACTACGGGACAATATCCATGGCCAGAATCCTTTCCGGTTCCCGTTGAGATTATGCTGCTCCCATTATCCTTTCCTTTAAACTTTTATCAATTTTCCGTGTACGGGCGTGTGAATTTAGCTCCGATTTTGATTCTGGCAGAAACAAAGTTCAGCATCAAAACGAAAAGCAGCCCTGACCTTTCAAATCTGCTATTAACAAGGTCAGGAGCAGTTTCATGGGAAATCCAGCCAGAATACCGGTCATTATTATCATTCATCAAAGAAGGAGTTGAAGATCTTTTAGGACTGTCTGAACAGTTTCACTCATTGGCTATGGACCGGGCCAAAAAATATATGCTCGAGCGGATTGAACCGGATGGAACATTCTATAGTTATTTCAGCTCAACCTTTTTAATGATTTTTGCGCTCCTGTCTCTTGGCTATGCCAAGGATCATCCAATTATAAAGAAGGCGGTCGCAGGACTAAAATCGCTCAGGACTGATATCGACGGTCTTCCCCATATGCAATATGCTAACGCCAGCGTCTGGAATACTTCGCTTATAAATACCGCTCTCCAATTAGCCGGCCTTTCGCCAAAAGATCCTGCTGTAAAGAGAGCAAACACCTATCTGCTGAAGCGGCAGCATGATCAGTTTGGGGATTGGGTCATTCATAATCCGATTGCTTTGCCGGGCGGATGGGGCTTTTCCGACGTAAACACCCGCAATCCCGATATAGACGATACCACTGCTTCGTTAAGAGCGATCGCCAGAAGTGTGGAGGGTGATTCAGTCAATCAGGAAGCCTGGGATCGGGGCATTCAGTGGCTATTATCTATGCAGAATGAGGATGGCGGCTGGCCATCTTTTGAGAGGAACACCGAGAATCCATGGCTCGGCTTCCTGCCAATTGAAAAGGGTGAATATATGTTTGGAGACCCAACCTCTGCCGACCTGACCGGGAGGACGCTGGAGTTTTTGGGGAACTATACAAATCTGCCAGCTGATGACCCCTTATATAAAAAAGCGGTTAACTGGCTGTTGGACCATCAGGAACAAGATGGCTCCTGGTATGGCAGATGGGGCATTTGCTATATTTATGGCACGTGGGCAGCCGTAACCGGGCTTTGCGCGGCAGGGCTTTCAAAAGACCATCCTTCTATCCGAAAGGCCTCTGATTGGCTGAAGGAAATTCAAAACCAGGATGGCGGCTGGGGGGAATCCTGTTTGAGCGACAGCGAAAAATCATATGTTCCTTTGAATGCGAGTACCTTAACAGACACGGCATGGGCACTGGATGCCTTAATTGCAGCCGAGGACCACCCGACAGAAGCAATTCAAAAAGGAATTCATTACCTGACCCATTCAATCAATAAAAAGGATTGGACGACAGCCTATCCAAAAGGGCAGGCTATGGCAGGAAGCTTTTACATCCATTATCATAGCTATCGGTACATTTTCCCCCTTATGGCTTTGGCGAATTATCATAGGAAGTTTGGTCAATGATAAGAGGTTGCAATTCCTGTGAAATCTGAATAACTTCATTTAAAACCTTCCTACAAATAAAAAACACTATCCTTTCCATGGTATTACAGAAAGAATAGCGTTTTTTGGTTAATGGGGTAATCATTTGTTCACCGCTTGAAGGGCATGTTATAGGACACTCTTTAGAAATTGAATTTTTCCACCAGTTATTACTGGGCTTTCTGCAGGGGAACCGATTTGGCTTGTCCTTTTACTTCTTTTCTCTCCCTGGACAATGATTTATAGAGCGATATGCTAATAATGCCCAATATGATCGTAAAAGGAAGAGCTGAGACCAAGGAAGCAGTTTGCAGCCCTTTTAATCCGCTGCTGGCAATTAACACGGCAGTAATCCCGGCCATTAATACTCCCCAGATCACTTTTACCATGTTGGATGGATTCAAATCCCCATCTGATGTCATCATGCCCAGAACGAAAACCGCTGAATCCGCCGAAGTTACAAGGAATATGACGATTAGGACCAGCATGATCACTGATAACAATGTGTATAATGGAAACTCCTTTAACAGAACGAAAATGGCAGTTGTCACATCTTGCGAAACAGCTTCGGATATGGCGGTACCCTGGAATAAATCCATGTATAATCCCGTTCCTCCGAAAATGGCCATCCATACAAACCCAATAGCTGGAGGGACAACCATTACACCTATTACAAATTCCCTGATCGTTCTCCCCTTTGAAATCCGGGCAACAAAGGAACCGACGAAAGGAGACCAGGCAATCACCCATGCCCAATAAAAAACTGTCCAATCCTGAACCCACGTTTCACCTGTGTATGGGGTCAAATAGAAGCTCATTTCCATAAAATGCTGGATATAGTCGCCGATGGCAAGGACGAAGCTTTCAAATATGAATACGGTGGGGCCCCTGAACAGGAAGAACACCATTAAAGCAAGGACCAGGATCATGTTGGTATTACTCAAAATCTTAATCCCTTTATCAATACCGGTTGTAGCTGAAACAAGATAAAGGGCAAGCATGATGCCAACAATGCCGATTTGCACCCAAGGGTTGTTTGGAACTGAGAAGACATAGTTCAAGCCGCCATTAATTTGCAGGACACCCATTCCCATCGAGGTGGCAATTCCCGTTACCGTTGCAATGACAGCCAGTATATTAACTGCTGACTTCAGCCTTTTTCTTTTTTCGGGGTGATTTGCGCTTAATACTTCGCCTACAAGAACCCTCCTTTTATGACGGTATTGATAATAAGCAAGAGCCAGTCCGACAATGGCAAAGACTGACCATTGATGAATGCCCCAGTTAAAAAAGGAATATCGCATGGCTACCCGTGCGGCTTCTGCTGATTGCGGCTCTACTCCAGGAAGCGGTGGAGAAGAAAAGTGAGACAGCGGCTCTGCTACACCCCAGAAGACAATTCCTACCCCGAAACCTGCGCTGAACAGCATACTGATCCAGGCAAATAAGGAATATTCGGCTTTTTCTCCATCCCGGCCGAGTTTTATGTTTCCATATTTACTAAAAGCAAGGTATAAACAGAAGAAAACAAAAAGAGCTACACTGAGTAAATAAAGCCATCCAAATGATTTACTTGTAAAGTTAAAAACAATAGAGGCATTTTTAGCAAGACTATCAGGTGAAAAGGCTCCCCAAATGGTAAAAAGTCCAACGATTATGGCTGAGATTTTAAAGACTGGATTGTTATATGAAGCGCGGTCCCGGTTTTTCTTCAAAATAAAATCCTCCTTATTAAATCTTTCTTTTATATGGCTCTATCAAAGCATTGATTTAGCACCTGTGTGCCTGCTGGAAGTTTGATAGGTTTTTTTAATATAAAGCCTGTCTGCATTTCATAGGTATATGAATGTTGTTGAATGACATAAATTATGACTTCAGCTATCTAAAAGGAAAGGAAGACCCTCCGGAGCAGCCGGATTGTTCTTCCTCATACGATATTCAGGCAGCTTGATGGCTGTCTGGCAGTATTAAATTAAAAATTTCTAATAGTTCGATAATTTAAAGCAGACTACTTTCGGTTCTGTCATCTCCTGAATGGAGAATTTGATTCCTTCCCTGCCTAACCCTGAATTTTTCACACCGCCAAATGGCATCGCATCAATGCGGTAGTCACTGCTGTCATTGATCATTATTCCGCCTACATCCATTTTGGCAATGGCCTTATGTGCTTTTTCGATATCCCTGGTAAATATTCCGGCCTGCAAGCCATAATTTATGTCATTCGATTTACTGATTGCTTCATCAAGACAAGATACTTGGTACAAAAGTACAACCGGACCAAAAATTTCTTCTTTCGCAATGGTGCAATCTTCCGGAACATTTTCGAGAACAGTAGGAGAGTAAAAAGACCCATTCCTTTTCCCGCCTGTTAATACGGCTGCTCCTTTTTGTTTCGCTTCATTAACCATGTTTTCAACCCGGACAGCCTCTTTTTCCGTAATAAGCGGCCCCATATCCGTCAGTTCTGATTGCTTATCCCCTACGCAGTATTGATTTGTCCTGGCAACGAATGCCTGTTGAAATGCCTCATAAACGGAATTCTGGATGTACACTCTTTGGACACCGAGGCAATTTTGCCCTGCTGCCCAAAATGCCCCGGAAACCGTTGATTCAACAGCCTCTTCTAAATCAGCATCCTCCAGCACAATGACAGGAGAATTGGACCCCAGCTCCATACTTATCTTTTTCAATCCCGCTTTCCGGGTAATTTGTTCCCCGGCGTCCAGGCCTCCAGTAAAAGTAATCATTCGCACAGCAGGATGGGTAACAAGAACATCCCCAATTTCGCTTCCATAACCAGTGATGACCGATAACACTTTAGGCGGCAATCCGGCCTTTTCAAAGGCTTCAGCGATTAAAAGGGCGCTGAGTGGTGTCACAGTAGCGGGCTTTACGATAATGGCATTCCCGGAAGCAATGGCAGGACCCACTTTATGCGCTACCAGATTTAATGGATCGTTAAAAGGTGTAATGGCTCCTATAATACCAATCGGGAAACGGCGGTAGTATCCCAGGCGGTTTTCACTCCCGGGCATTTGGTCAAACGGAATGGTTTCTCCATGAATTCTTCTTGCTTCTTCTGCACTGATCCGGAAGGTCTGAATGGCTCTTTCCACTTCCTTTGAAGCTTCCCGAATGGTTTTGCTTCCTTCCCTTGCAATCGTTCTGGCGTATTTTTCTTTTCTGGCTTCAATGTAGTCTGCAGCCCGATTAATAATCGCCATTCGCTGATGAACAGGCAGGGAAGCGGCAATCTTCGCTCCCTTTTTCGCTTCTTCAATACAATTCAGCATATCTTCCTTCGAAGCTGCCGGTACAGTATCAATGATGCTGTTATCCTGCGGATCACGAACTTCAATTAATCTTTCGCCTGTCGTCCATTCGCCTGCGAGAAACATATTTTGTCCGGTTAATTGAGTGGTCATGCTTATTACCGCCTTTCCGTTTTAGATTGAAACAAGCTGCCTTTGTCGATGAATGGAGATTAAGTCAATCAGGAGGGAGAATCCGGTTTCTATTTTCCCAGCTCCTGCTCCGCTTAAAGTGACTGTGCCCAATAAATCGCATTGATACGTAATGGCATTGACAGCTCCTCCAATGGAAGCTAAAGGATCTGTATCATCCAGCTTCTCAGGAGCGATCGAGGCAATCACCTTTCCGTTTTCTTTTTTGGCTTTTGCA
>NZ_CAXQGS010000125.1:0-32460 GCF_964223445.1 Cytobacillus sp. | reverse complement strand
CGGGGGTGGCTATGATGGAGTGGCCGGCGTCCTTTGCGGTCTGGCTGCCGTGAAAGTTTTGAAGGAAGAAGGGTTCCAGCCTGCTTCACCAATAGAAGTCATTTGTTTTGCTTCTGAAGAATCCTCCCGTTTTGGCGTATCAACCATTGGCAGCAAGGCAATGAGCGGCCTTCTTAATAAGAATGAAGTGGAAGATGTAACGGATGAAGATGGCATCACCATCCGCCAGGCAGTCGAGGACATGGGACTGTCATGGGATGCAATTGAAGAAGCTGAGCGGCCGGAGTCAGCTTTAAAAAGTTTTATCGAGCTTCACATTGAACAGGGAACCAGAGTGGAGGATGCCGGCGCAGACTTTGGAGCAGTAACGGCAGTTGCCTGTCCAATCCGCTTAAAGGTAATCATCAATGGACAGATGGGGCACACTGGAACGACGCCGATGGGCAAACGAAAGGACGCCTTTGTAGCGGCTGCACCTCTCGTTCCATTCATATCAGAGACAGCTCTTTCTTTATCGGATTCCAATGCAGTGCCGATTGTGGCAACAGCAAGCACCTTTGAACTAAAGCCGAACGCCATGAATGTGATTCCCGGAACAGTTGAGCTTGGAGTCGATATCCGCAGTGTGGACGATTTGCTGAAAAAGGAAATGGAGAAGCTCATACGTGAAAAATGTCATCAGCTTTCGGAAGCTTTTGGTGTTAAAATAGAAGTAAAAACGCTTGTTCATAATCCATCCGTTCAGCTGGATGATACAGTGATGCGGAAACTCCAGCATTCAGGACAAGCGTTAGGATACAAAGCATTGGTGCTTGAAAGCGGTGCCGGCCATGATGTCATGAATATGGCTGCCAAATGGCCTTCAGGGCTTTTATTCATTCCCTGCAAAAATGGGCTCAGCCACCATCCTGATGAATTTGCCTCTATTGAAGATCTGGAAATGGGAACAAAGATTATCGCTCAATATTTAAAAACTGAAACAAGCATCTAAAGAAGAAGCAGGTGGAAAAAAATGAAGATTCGCGTTGGGGTAGTAGGGCCGGGAGACTCCGTTGGACACATTCTTGCCTTGTCGCGTGAATACAGCGAGCTTGAAATGATTCCATACATTTATAAGGAAACAAAAGAAACGGAAAAGATTATCAGGGAACATCAGACGGAAATCGATTTATGGTTTTTCTCCGGACAGGCCCCTTATTATTACGCGCGTTCAAAAGGGCTGATTGGGGAAGAAAACGCCCATTATCCCCCTCTATATGGCTCCAGTCTGCTGGGAACACTCCTTGAAGCGCATATCAGGGAAGGCGGATTTCAGCAGGCAAGCCTGGACACCATTCAGGAATCGGAGCTTGATATACTAAAGAATACATATTTTTTAGGAGATTTAAACATTCAGGCTTTTTCCTATAATGAGTACGAACCAGCCGAGGAAATTATCCGCTTTCATAAGAAGCTTTTTGAGGAAGGAAAAACGGAGGTCGCATTGACTTGTGTCCAGGAGGTACATGACCGGCTTCGGGAACAGGGAATCCCATGTTACCGGGTGGTCCCTTCTCCTGTCGCCATTAAACTTGTACTCCGCTACCTAAGGGAAAGAGGCCAGTCCAACTGGTATAAGCGCTCCCAGATAGCGATTATGGGAATGGAAGTCGTTCACTCTGCAAGCTCACTGGAAGAGCAGCATTTCACCTATGAAATGAAGCGGCATGAGCTGGAAATCAAGCAGGTTATGCTTGATTATGCCGAAAAAGTGCAAGGCTCATTTGTGCAGATCGGGGATGGTCTATTCTTTATTTATACAACCCGGGGCGAAATGGAAATGCATTTTCAGGAAGCCTCCATGTACTCTCTTATTGAAGAAGCGAAAATCCACAGCAAGCTGAAGGTGAGGATCGGTGTCGGCTACGGGCTGACGGCATATGATGCAGAGCAGAATGTCCGGCTCGCCCTCCAATATGCCAGGGATCAGAAAGCTTCGCCTGTGGTTAGTGTCGATGAAACCAAACAAATTAAGGAACACCTTTCGGAAAGCGGCGAGGAGGCGGTTTCCTACCAGCAGCGCATTTGGGGAGAGGAATGGGAAGAACGCTTTAAGGGCGCCAAAATCAATCCGGCAATCGTATCCAAAATCGAATACCTTTCAAGGCACTATCAAAAAAAGATAGTCACTGCGCAGGAAGTCTCAAGATGGCTGAAAAACACCGAACGCAACTCGAGGAGGATTATGGCGGAGCTCGAGCGGCTCGGGCTTGCCAAAGTAACGGGTGAAGAACAGCCTGGACAGCGCGGGCGGCCGCGGAAGGTTTATGAGTTGAAGTTATAGGCCATGATTTTAGTTGGTTTAAGGTAACGCACGAATGGAGTATAATGGAAATTAGGAAGTCCCCTTTAATCTTCAGAGTATCTTCGAGATTATAGGGGATTCTGTTTTAAATTAATCCGATTTATTCCTAACAGATTTTCCAAATTAATTTGAATTTTTAGTAGTTGACTTTAAAACCACTTTCAATTATTCTAAAAGGGAATATAATATGTAACCGGTTACATAAGAGGTTATAATAAGTTGGCATCACACTCTAACAACATCTGTTGATTCAAAATTGTTAGGAACAACCTTTTATAGCTAAATATGTAACCGGTTCCACACCATTGTGATTCTGTAAGCTTTTATATTATCAATCTTCTTATAAGCATGAAGGACAAAGGGGGTACAATCATTCGCCGATTCAATTTGTTTATGAAAAATTAACTTTTTTAGGGGGAAAAGTGATGAGAAAATCTTTTATAGCCATATTAAGTCTTATTATGGTTTTGGGTTTACTGGCGGCTTGTACAAACAAAGAAGAAGCAGGTCAGGGAGATAAAAAAGATAAAGGGGGAGCCACAACAATCCGTGTTGTAATGAAGGATGATAACAGCTCTAACCCTGTATCAGAAAAATATTATGATGCGATTGAAAAAGGGCTCCTTGAAGATGAAAATATTAAAGTAAATTTTGAATTAGTCGACCTCCCGCAAGGCAACTATGCTGAGAAGTTAAACTTACTGCTCAATAGCGGCGATATTCCTGACATGATTTATTTCCAAGGCGGAGATCAAGCCATGGCTGATCAAGGTTTATTAGAGGATTTAAGACCTTACATCAAGGAATCAAAATATCTTAAGGATATCGTTCAGCCATTTAACGAAAAAAGACTTGAAAATTATCCTTATCTGCTATGGATTAAACCACTTGCTCCTAAAGTTCCTGTCATTAGAGGAGACTGGTTTAACAAAATGGAAACTTCTAAAGCACTAAAGGAAAATCCAACTGTGGACAATTACTATGCATTTTTCAAAGAATTAGTTGAAAAACAGCCTGGCGGCGATAAACCTAAATATGCCATTACAGTTGCCGGTGACATAGCAGAAATCGACTATATGTTTGATATGGCTTTTGGGATCGATAAGACTTGGCTGCAAAAAGAAGATGGATCTTATGAATACGCAAGAGTTTCAAAGCAGCAAAAAGAAAAGCTTGAATTCTATAATAAGTTATACAAAGAAGGTCTTTTGGATCCCCAATACTTAACAAAGCAATGGGATACGAAAGAAAAAGCATTCTTTGATGGAGATGCTGCGATCATCCCAGGTACAGCTGGTAAGGTAATCGATATTTATGAAGGCAAAATGGTTCAAGTAAGCGGAGAAGAAGCTTCACTAGTCATGCTGCCGCCTGCGAAGGGCGAGTATCAAGGATTTGGTGCTACGGATGTTACAAAAGAATCAAGAGGTATTGCAATCTCTGCTAATTCTGAGAATAAGGATCTTGTGTTTAAGATTCTAGATTATATGGCAAGCCCTGAAGGACAAATGATCGACCGATTCGGATTCGAAGGCGATCATTATAATGTAGTGGATGGAAAACTTCAGCTTACTGATAAATATTACAGTGAATGGTTTGCTAGATTCTGGGAGCCAGCTGATTATACTCCGGCCACTCCAGTAGATGATACGACACCATTATTAAGTGAATCTGCGGAAAAATCACTTCAATCAGCAGAAGAGTTTTATGCAGAAGACAATAGCTTCATAATCCCGGAAGAATATGTAGCTAACTGGGATGCTATGCAAAACCTGTATATGGAATTTACAACGGACATCATTACTGGCAAGCGTCCAATCTCTGATTTCGAAAAATTCGTTAAAGAGTGGAACGAAGCAGGCGGAGAACAGATTACAGAACTTGCAAATAAAAATTTAAGATAATACTAAAAAAATAGTGGAGACTCCGTTCTCCACTATTTTTTTAGAAAACTTTAGCATAGGGGGACCTCATTTGGATTTCGAACAATGGTATAAGCGAGTATATGGCTGTTTAATAGGATTATCAGTGGGTGACGCGTTGGGAGCTCCAACGGAAGGCTTGGCTTTGGAAGAGATACGGGAAAAATATGGATGGATCAATGACTTTGTCAATGATGATCCAGTTGGAACAGATGATACCGAATACACCATGCTGACAGCAAAAATTATCTTAAAATATGGAAACAAATTAAACTATGAGGATATGACAAGAGAATGGACTAACTATCTTGTTTCCCAGGAAGGCGGCTTTAAAGGCGGCGGCTTTAGTGAAGTTGAGGCTATCTTTAATCTGCGAAAAGGGCTTTCTGCTCCTGCCACAGGTGTCGATAATCACCAAATGTGGAGTGACGGGGTGGCCATGAGAATTTCTCCGATTGGCATCTATTGTGCAGGCGATCCGGAGGAAGCGGCCAGGCTGGCTGAGATTGAAGCTAGAGTAAGCCACGACCGGGATGGAGTATATTGCGGTCAAGCTGTGGCCGCAAGTGTTGCTTACGCCATGACGGGAAACGATTGGCAAAAGGTAATTGAAACAGGAATGAACCACATACCTAAGGATTCCTGGACATATCGGAAAATCGACGAGGCTGTAGAAATTGGCACAAAGTATACGAATGTTCAAGATGCTATGGAGGAGCTCTACAATAAGATCTCTATTTTCTACTATCCTTGGGCCGATATGGGACCGGAAGCTATTCCGCTCGCTTATGGTGTGTTTGCTGCAGCAAAGGGTGAGTATATTCCTGCTGTCCTGGGCGGAGTCAATATTGGAAGAGATTCTGATACGATTGCGGCTATGAATGGTGCAATGGCAGGAGCATTACATGGTGCCGATGCTGTGCCAAAGGATTGGCAGGACCGGATTAATATTATTCGCGGACGTTGTGTTTTGGCCATGAAAGGGATAGATGTCCGTGATATTGCCAGAGATTTAACAAACGTAATAATAGGAGGAAAAGAGTAATGTCTTATGATAAAATTTACGGTTCTCTTCTCGGGATGGCAATGGGTGATTCGGCAGGCTTTGCTGCGATGTATCATAGATCGCTCGTACTCCCTCCTAAGCGGAGAAATCGTTTATGGAGCTTTAGCCAAATTACGGACCGGCATCGGATTAATAAAATTTCATTGCCCTTCACACATGCCTTGAGCGAGGAAATTTTAGATTTCTGCGGAACAGATGATACAGAATTTGCAATCATCGCGGCCCAAATGATTTTGGATTGCGGGAATGAAATTACGGAAGAAAAATTACTTCATGGCTGGATGAAATATATAGTAGAACCTGAGCAGGAAATTTGGAGCGGAGTAAGTGAGAGAGCTTCTATTGAAAACATCAAAAAAGGAATCCTTCCACCGGCATCTGGCAATGACAATCCACATCACTATGATGATGGCTCAGTTTCACGTGCGGTTCCAATCGGTCTTATATATAAAAACCAGCCTGAAAAAGCTGCAAGTACAGCACAAAAAATGGCTTCTATCACAAATGCTGAAGATGGCGTCTATGCAGCCCAGGCAATGGCTGCCAGTATAGCTGTTGCCCTATCAGGTGCTTCTCCGCAGGAAATAGTGGAAGAAGGATTAAAGTACGTACCGGAAAATACCTGGATTTGGAGAAAAATGGAGATTGCCCTAAATGTACTGGAAGAAACCAATGGGGACGGATTTGCAGCCATACCGCTATGGCAAAAACGAGTAGTCAATGCGGTCTATAACTATGCCAATATTGCTCCTGAAACACTTGCAGTAGCCTATGCTATTTTCCTAAGTACAGAAGGAAATCTGCAAAAAGGAATTCAGCTGGCATCATTACTGCCGAAACAGTCCGATAGTATGCCTGCAATGGTAGGTGCTCTATCTGGAGCCTCGCAGGGTGCAAATGCGGTCCCGGAAACGTGGAAAGAAGCATTAGATAAAATTAAAGGAATTTGTATTCCCAGTTTACAAGGGACATCACTAAAAGATGTTGCTGCCAAATTGGCCATCTATGAAAATGCTTAAAGTCTAATATAATAATGTTTTTATAGGATGCACGGTTCACCTTAAGAAAAGAGGAGTATGTGATCGTGCCTTCTTACTATTGAGATAATTGCAATATAAAACTGTACATTGAGCTAATAATTGGTTGACAGGGACTGGCGTTAAACGGTACCATAAGGATATACAATGTGTAACCGGTTACATGTCCTTTGGGTTTTATAACCATATTTTTTTGAGAAAATGTGTAACCTGTTACATATTAAGCGTTTTATCAATAAGAAAACAGACAAATAAAGAAGAGGTTATTAATATGACTAGCAGTGATGTACGTATTGTTTCACCGTGCGGGATATTAGGATATGGATTTCCGGAAGAGTCATTTAACAGAGCCTTTGAGAATGACCAAAAGGTTCATGGAATTGTAGTGGATGCCGGGTCGACTGATGCAGGTCCGCATAAGCTCGGTGCGGGTGTTGCGATTGTAAGCCGCCGGGCAACCAAAAAGGATTTGGATATCATCATTAAAAATGGTGTTCCCCGGGACATTCCCATTGTGATTGGGTCTGCTGGCGGAGCCGGTGCCAAGCCGCATATGGAGTGGACGCTGGATATTATTAAAGAAATCCTGGATGAACGCTGCTTAACAGCTAAAATTGCCATGATTTGGGCCGACTTTACACAGGAAGAAATCATAAAAGCTAACCAAGAGGGCAGAATTAACCCTCTAACGCCAAACATTCCAGCTCTTACAGATGAAGCCATTCAAGAAACAAACAACATTGTTGCTCAGATGGGACATGAGCCCATTTTGGAAGCTCTCAAAAACGGGGCAGACATTATAGTCTGTGGCAGAGCATATGATCCATCGCCATTTGCGGCAGTTGGAATTTACTGCGGCAAAGACCCTGGTCTCGCTTACCATCTGGGAAAAATATTAGAATGCGGGGCACTATGTGCTGAACCAGGTACAACAAAGGATTGTATTGTTGGAACATTAAAGGAAGATTCCTTCACCGTTCAATCGTTGAATCCAATGCGTAAATGTTCGCCGATTAGTGTGAGTGCCCATACTTTTTACGAAAAAGAGCATCCATACCTTTTACATGGACCGGGCATCATCCTTGACCTTAGTCAATGTGAGTTTACCCAAGTGAGTGACGGGGTTGTCGAGGTTAAGAATAGTAAACTGCAAAAAAATGATCATTATTACATCAAGCTGGAAGGTGCACGAAAGGTTGCATATAGAACCTTTGTCATCGCAGGTGTCCGTGACCCGATTTTAGTAGGGAATATCGAAGAAATTGAGGAGCTTGTGATGGAGCAGGTAAGGGATTATTACGAGGACATCCCGGAAGAGGATTATGCTATCAACTTCTATAATTATGGAAAAAATGGAGTGCTCGGTTCAAAAGAATGCGCACCATTCCAGGGACATGAGATTGGTGTCATGTTTGAAGTGGTTGCCAAAACACAGGAACTTGCAAACAGTATTTGCTCGAGTGTAAGATCGACATTTCTTCATTACGGATATGAGAATCGGAAATCAACAGCTGGAAATTTAGCCTTTCCATTTGCACCAAGTGATGTAGAGTTTGGACCTGTGTATGAGTTTTCTCTCTATCACCTAATGGAAATCACTGAAAATCCATTTGTTATTGAGTATTTGTAAGGGGATGAAAACATGGCCGCTTTATTTGAACTAGCTAAAGTATTACGAAGTAAAAACGCAGGACCATTTGAGCTGACATTCGATATTTTATTTGATTCCAAGGAAGTTTATGAGCGGGTAAAGAATTCGGGGAAAATCAATAACCAAACCATTTGTGATTTGTATAACCTCACTGCAGACCAGATTGACCATCTCGTTTTCTATGACCAGGCACTTGGAATTAAGATTACGATTTTAAGAGATATCTCCTCTGGAACAGTTGGAGACCGGGATGTATATGGGGCACAGCAGCATGCACCGTTAATGAATATACTGATTGATTAGGATGATGAACATGCAGAGAATAGCCGTTGTTGGAAGTATTAATATGGATTATTTTATTGAAAGCGAGGTACTGCCTAAATTAGGAGAAACCGTCCTGGGTGAGAATTTCTTTTTATCCATTGGCGGCAAGGGGGCCAATCAAGCTGTGGCAGCTGCCCGTCTTGGCGGTGATGTGTCCTTATTCGGATCGGTTGGTGATGATGAGAATAGTGATCTGATTATCAAAAAGCTGGAAAAGGAGAATATCAATCTTGTAAATCTCCAATCTGTAAAAGGATTGCCTACAGGAGCAGCGTTTATTGAGCTTTGTCAAAGTGAAAATCGCATCATTGTGGTACCTGGAGCAAATACACATACCAACGTTGACTATGTAAAAAAAACTGCAGCAGAGCTTCTGAACTACGATGTGATTGTATTTCAGCTAGAGACACCGTTAGAGATGATTGAGTATCTGGTTCCGCTCCTTTATGAACAAGGAAAAACGATTATTATCAACCCGGCTCCGGCACAAACACTCAGTCAAGAGCTGATTAACAAGGTGACCTATATCACACCGAATGAACACGAGTACAAATTAGTGTTTAACACGAATGATTCAATGGAAGAGCTGCTTGAAAAGTATCCAAATAAATTAATTATTACGTGCGGTACAGAGGGGGTTCGTTTCTTTGATGGCACAGAGATCAAATTAGTTCCTTCCATTAAGGTGATTCCGGTTGATACAACTGGAGCTGGAGATACCTTTTCAGGAGCTTTCGCTGTGGCCATTGCAGAAGGGAACTGTCTTGAAGACAGCATACGTTTTGGCAACATAGCCGCTGGTTTATCGGTCACTAAAAAGGGTGCTCAAACGGGAATGCCCAAGCGAAATGATGTGACTCAATTTGTAAAGGAAAAGGAGTATAAAGATGAAAAAGGGCATACTGAAGCAAATTAAATCAAGCTGGGTCCTCTATCTTATGCTTTTTCCAGCCCTCCTTTATTTTTCGATCTTCCACGTCGTTCCATTAATCGGAATGAAGCTGGCATTTCAGGATTACCGGATTATTGGTGATAATGTTTGGGTCGGATGGAAGCATTTTAAGGTTCTATTTAGCTCCCCAGCCTTTCTGGATGTGTTAAAAAATACCATAATTATTAGTGTGATGAAGATTGTATTCTTTTTTCCAATTCCGATTATTTTATCATTATTGATCAATGAAGTAAGAGTCGGGAAGTTTAGAAAATATGTACAGTCAATTGTTTACCTTCCTCACTTTTTATCATGGGTCGTTATTGCAGGAATCTGGATCGCATTGCTGAATCCGGAAGATGGCGGAGTCAACGTGATTCGCAGCTTTTTCAATATGCCATCACTTGATTTCATGACAAGTAAGGACCATATCCGCTGGGTATTGGTGTTCCAGGAAATATGGCGCAGTGCGGGATGGGATTCCATTATTTACTTGGCAGCCATTCTAAAAATAAGTCCTTCTCTCTATGAAGCAGCCAAAATTGACGGGGCATCTAAAATACAGCAAATGAGATACATCACGCTGCCGTCTTTAACTTCAACAATCATGACAGTCTTTATTCTAAATCTGGGATTCTTCATGAATGCAGGTTTTGACCAGGTCTTTAATATGATGAACACTTCTGTCATCAGTGTAATCGACATTTTAGACACTTATGTATATCGAATCGGTCTCTTAAACGGCCAATATGCTTATGCAACGGCAGCGAGCCTTTTCAAAGGTGTAATTGGGGTTATCTTAATTTTGAGTACACACTTTATCTCAAAACGATTTACCGGTAAAGGTGTTTGGTAGGAGGTGGGACGAAGATGAATAAATTAAAAAAATTGAGTGTTTCAACCATTATTATTTACAGCATTTTGTTTTTAATTTCATTAACAGTGCTAGTTCCGCTTCTTCACTTACTAGCAATGTCGCTATCAGATCCTCTCAAGGTCCATAAGCTAAGCGGCCTGGGAATAATACCTGAAGGATTTTCACTCATTAACTACAAAATTCTATTATCAAACCCGCTAATTATAAAAAGTATTTTCAATACCTTATTAATAACCATTGTGGGTACAGCCGTGAATCTATTGCTTACATCAATGACAGCCTATGTGCTGGCAAGAACGAAATTTCCGGGCCGAAATTTTGTCATGATTTTCTTAATTGTCATCATGGTATTCGAACCAGGATTAATTCCTGAATACTTACTGGTGAAAAACCTGGGATTGCTGGATACGTATGCGTCCCTCATCCTGTATAAGACCATCAATATCTTTTACTTGTTTATCATGATGAGATTTTTTGAAGATGTTCCTGAAAGTATTTTGGAAGCAGCCCGTATGGATGGGGCTGGGCACTTTCGTATCTTCACAAAAATCATGCTGCCTTTATCCAAGCCAGCTTTGGCAACAATGGGTCTGTTTTATGGAGTTTATCACTGGAACGAATACTTCCGGGCGACAATCTACTTAACGGACACTGGCAAATGGCCTCTGCAGCTTGTTCTTCGGCAATTTGTAGTAGAACGTGATAATACATCTCTGTTAGGAGCGCAAAACTTCCTATCCTATGATCAAATAGCAACCCTTGATTTTGCCTCCCTGCAAGCAGGAACGATAATCATCTCGGTTGTACCTTTACTTCTGATTTATCCGTTGATTCTAAAGTACTATGCGAAGGGTGCTTTTGAGGGTGGAGTCAAAGACTGATTTTTACGCTCTATGTGGAATAGATTAAAAAATACACAAAAGCGAAGTGTGTAGAAAAAAGGGAGTTCTTCATATGGTTACTTTTAAAGAACGAGTTAGAGGTGTTGTTATATCCACTGCATTGGGGGATGCAATGGGAGCACCTGTTGAAAAATTAAGTTATGAAGAGATTAAAAAAATCTATAAGAGGGTCGAGACACTCCGTACCAAATGGTACAAGGAGGATTATCCTGCTGATATGAATTTAGGCAGGAAAAGAGGCAACGGTACAGTTACAGACGATACCCTTATGACTGTTGCCCTCATCAATGTCTATAACAAAGAAAAAAGACATTTAGATGCTTATGACATGGGGAACGAGTTTGTGAAGGAAATAGCTTTCAGAAAAACGTATATCCCTGAGTTTGGCAAAGAGGCGCTCATTATTGACCGTCTATTCTATCCGGAAAAATATATTTTCATGCGCCATGTATTAGCCAATTGTGAGCCGCGTGAAGGCGGAATTGGCAATATGATTAACTGCGGGGCTGCGATGTATATTGCACCTGTTGGAATTGTCAATGCCGGAAATCCGAAGGCTGCCTATGATGAAGCAATTTTGTTTGCAATGGGACATCAAAGCAGCTACGGCCTGGAAGCGGCAGGGGTGCTGGCAGCTTGTGTGGCAAAAGCGTTTGAAGAAAATGTGACAGTTGATGAAATTGTTGAAACAGCCCTCTATTTTGCTAAGGATGGAACAAAGAATGCGATTCGTGATCTAACCGAAGCTGCTAAGAAATTACGTTCTGAAAAGGCGGACATGGATACAGTCATTGCTGCATTCCAAAGTGTGATTGAAAAGTATTCGCCAATGAAAGACGATGTTCACCGTAAAATTGAGAAGGTTGGTGTTCCTTCAAATCATTATACGCCAAGCAGGCTTTTCTCTATTGAAGAGCTGCCGATGGCGCTGGCGTTTATGGTGTTAAACGATGGGGATTATTACGGATCCATATTAGATGGCATCAACTCTGGCCGTGATACAGATTCCATCGGGGTAATGGCCGGTGTTATTTTAGGTGCCATGTACGGAGACAGTGTTATTCGTTCTGAGGACGTTGAGCTTTTACAGGAAACGAACAAAATGAATTTAATCCAGGCAGCTGACCATTTTTCAGAAACTGCCAGGCTGATTATTGAACAAGATCTGCAGCTTAATGAAAAAAGAAAAAGCATTCTTTAAAAGACTTTGGGGACCGGGAGTTGAGTAAATTGTTGCCTGAAAACTATTTAGAAAGGGTGTATGCCGGTTTCTTAGGAATGAATGTTGGAATCCGGCTCGGTGCACCACTGGAGCCAAATGAATGGTCATATGAAAAAATACAGGAAATTCATGGTGATATAAGGGGATATGTGAAGGATTATAAAACCTTTTCTGCAGATGATGATGCAAATGGTCCGGTTTATTTTATCCGGGCATTAATGGATGACGCACGCGGGCGGGAGCTGGCACCCCAGGATGTTGCAAGAGCGTGGTTAAACTATTCGCGTGAAGGAATCGGCATGTTTTGGTGGGGTGGAGATCAGATCAGCACAGAGCATACCGCGTATCTGAATTTGAAAAAAGGCATCCCTGCACCACAGTCTGGTTCGGCTGAAGTCAATGGCGTCATTATGGCTGAGCAGATTGGCGGGCAGATTTTTATCGATACATGGGGATTGCTGTTCCCAAATAATATTCAAAAGGCAGCCGATTATGCAGAGATAGCGGCAAGTGTGTCTCATGATAAAAATGGGCTATATGGGGCTCGTTTTATGGCAGCTTGTATTTCCAAAGCCTTTTCAGCTAAAAGTATTGATGATATTATCGAAGCAGGATTGTCCGTGATTCCAAAAGATTCCACTTATTATGCTGTCGTGAAAGCTGTGATTGATTTTTATCAGAAGCACCCTGAGGAAAAGGATTTCCGAAAGTGCCGTCAGTATTTAGAAGAAGAGTGGGGTTATGATAAGTATACTGGAGTATGCCATATCATCCCGAATGCCGGGGTATGTGCCCTGGCCCTCATGTATGGCAAGGGAGATTTGGCTCGAACAGTTGAAATTGCTACCATGTGCAGCTGGGATACGGATTGTAATGCAGGAAATGTCGGAACCATTGCAGGAGTTTTCGCCGGGCTTGATGGAATTCCAGGACACTATAGGAAGCCGATCAACGATATGATCGCAACATCGAGCGTGTCTGGCTACTTGAATGTGCTGGATATACCAACCTTCTGTAAGGAGCTTGCCGTTCTTGGCTATCAAGTAAATGGGCGGGAAGCTCCACAGAGATTAGAGGAAAGCGTCCGAAACGGTGAAGTTTACTTGGATTTTACTTTGCCGGGATCAACTCACGGTTTTAAGACTAATAACAGCTTTAAGACGATATTGCACCCATGTAGTGATGTAGGGATTGAGAAAACCCGAGGCTCATTGGCCGTTCTTTTTGACAGATTTATAGAAGGCGATGCCAGTAAAGTATTTTACAAGCCATTTTATCGCCGTGAAGAGTTCAACGATGAAAAATATAAGCCGACTTTTGCACCTACTGCATACAGCGGACAAAAGGTTTCTGCAAAGGTGTATATGGATAAGTGGCAGGGAGGGGCGGATGTTTATTTGACTCCTTACGCCCGCAATAGTTTTACAAAGGAAGACTTGAAGCTGGACTCCGTCACATTAAGCCATCAGCAGTGGCTTGATATTGAATTTGTCCTACCAGAAACTGATGGTGCATTGATTGACGAGGTTGGCTTTATAGTCGAGAGTCCATCACCTGCAGATAACCGTTCATTTGGAAAGTTTTACATCGGCGAGTTTCGAATCTTTGGGAATGCAGATTACTCCATCGATTTTACCAAACAAGCCTTGGAATTCAAATGTGTAACACCTTTTGCTCACCACCGTGGTGAATGGACACTGGAAAATGGTTTTATGAAGGCTGCTGCAGGTGAGGAAGATGCTTCTTCCTTTACAGGGAACTATTATGGCCGGGACCTCGAACTGGAAATAAGCCTTCAGCCTGTTTCCGGTAAAAGCCACGGGGTAATTATTAGAGCAATTGGAACAGAACGTTATTATTGGGCAGGATTTGATGGCAGCAATCAGGTTTCATTAATAGAGAATAGCTTTGGTTTTAAGCGTTTAAAGACAGTTTCATATGAATGGAATCATGAAGCTATATATAATTTTAAAGCTGTCAGCAAGGGAGCAGCTGTTCAGTTAGAAATCAATGGCGAGGCAGTCCTGGATTTCGATGGTCTTGAAAATGAATATGGAATGATTGGCTTAGGCCTGCTTGAAAAAGGGGAAACAAAGGTCCAGCGTTTCCATGTGAAAGAAACGAACAAATAGTTTAAAAACAGAAAAATCCTTTCAAAGGAGAATTTTCGTGAGAGAGAAACAAATAACCATTCGAGATGTTGCAAAGGAGGCAGGCGTTTCCGTAGCGACAGTGTCCAGGTATTTAAACAATAATGGATATATCAGTCAAAAATCGGAGCTAAAGATACGAGAAGTGATGGAGCGTCTAAATTATCATCCAAATGAAATCGCGAGAGGATTAGCGAAAAAGAAAACCCGGACGATTGCCCTGATTATCCCTGATATTACAAACCCCTTTTTTCCGGAGCTTGTCGTGGCAATTGAAGAAGTGGCGAAATCAAAGGGGTATAGCATCATCTTAGTAAATACACAAGTCGGGGATATGGACGATAATCATTTTTGGGCGCAGCTTCAAAACCGATATGTGGATGGTTTTATTCTGGCATCGTTTGAAATGAGTGAAAGAGTCATAAAGGCTATTGAAAAATTAAAAATACCATTTGTAAGAATTGACCGGGCAGCTGAGAATAACACCTTTGACTCGATAGGATTAGATAACTATAAAGGTGCCAAGCTGGCTGTAGATCACTTAATTGAGGTAGGCTGCAAGAAGATTGCCCATATCAGCGGGCCGAAGTCGTTCCCTCCATCGTCTGAACGGAAACGGGGATATGTGGAGACTGTCACTGATAGGGCCGTGAGGGATGGAATGGCATCGCCAGAGGATGCGGTTATCGTTTACGAGGGAGATTTCACATTAGAAAGCGGCAAGATGCTAACTCAAATCCTTATGAACCAGCATAAGGATGTCGATGGGATATTCTTGGGCAATGATTTAATGGCGATCGGCTGTCTCAAAGCTCTTAAGCTAATGGGCTACCAGGTCCCAAAGGAAGTCGCTATAATCGGCTTTGACGGAATCAAGCTAACCGAAATGGTAGAACCGGAAATTAGTACAGTAGAACAGCCGATTTATGACATCGGGGTCGTATCCACTAACAAACTTATTCGTAAAATTGAGGGATTAGAGAACGAAAAATCGCTCCTTGATGAAACCTCGCTGGATATTCGTCTTGTAACAAGACAATCCACACTTGGGTTTGGGAAATATAGGTGAATCGGCAGGATTGGATTAAATTGAAAAAAGGTGGAATAATCAGCTTTTCTTATCCTTTCCTTTTCTTTATCAGTTTTTTAAGTCTTTAAACCACATGAAGACTATACGTTTATTAATTCTAAATCAATTATGCTTATTACCTAGCTGACTAACCAGCTAGGTTTTTTAATTGATTCATGATTTGAAATCATTATATTAATAAGAAAAAATACCTAGATAAATTTGATTTTTTGCCGATAAACAATCTGTGTAATGTGTTAAACAAATAAAAAGGAGAGCCAGCATGATGAACAAACTGAGAAACATTAAGATCGGATGGAAATACGGAGGCGCACTTCTGATTGTTTTTATCCTATTCGGTATTGCAGCAGCAATCGTTTTAGGCTTGGTTAGGGATATTGGCGATAATGTAAGTGCATTGGAGAAGCGCGGAGACCGGGCTGTTCATATTACAGAAATGGGGTCGCTTACCCGGGCGAAAGCCATCAGGGTATTTGAATACTTATACAAGCCAGAAACAAAGTTCATGGATGAATTTCAGGATCGAAGAGAACAATTTAATGAACTGGAAGCTCAGATAAGAGAAAATATGGATACGGAAGAGAAGCTGGTCATATTTGATAAAATAGTGGCTCAAGATCAAAAGTTAAATGATATCTTTTTTAGAAAACTTGTTCCTGCAATGGATAAAGGAGATAAAGAAGCGAGCGAGCTGTTTGCAGGCGAGGCGAGCGAAATCCAGCTTGAAACCGTCAAATTGTTAGACGAGCTGCTGGTTATTGTGAATGAAGAGCGGGCACAGGCGGTAAAAGCCACAAAGGAAAGCCAATTCCGCACTTTTAATACTCTCATTATTTCTATGCTTGCCGCGGTTATACTCGGGGCATTGATCACATTCTTAATCAGCCGAATGGTATCGCGCAGCATGAATGAAGTTGTGAGTATAACAAATCGCATCGCAAATGGAGAATTGGATGTTCCGGAGATCCAATACAGAGGAAAAGATGAAATTGGGCGTCTGGCAGAGGCTGTAAATGCCATGAGCCATAATCTGCGAATGACGATTCAGCAGGTTTACGAGGTATCGCAGACAGTGAGCAGCCAGAGCGAAGAACTGTCACAGTCAGCTGAGGAAGTGAAAGCAGGCTCCCAGCAGGTTGCCTCTACTATGCAGGAGCTCGCATCCGGCTCCGAAGCACAGGCAACACATGCTTCTAATCTCTCATCTTTGATGGAGACTTTCTCAGATAATAT
Organism: Cytobacillus sp.; assembly: GCF_964223445.1. Lineage (NCBI taxonomy): Bacteria > Bacillati > Bacillota > Bacilli > Caryophanales > Bacillaceae > Cytobacillus > Cytobacillus sp. The sequence goes on along the minus strand of NZ_CAXQGS010000125.1, from coordinate 15,711 downwards.
GCAGGAAGTCAGTTCAAGTGGAGAAGCCGTGTTTGAATCTTCAAGGAAGGTCATAGGTATGACTGAAAAAGGCAGTCAGCTAATGTCGGCTTCGATTCAGCAAATGAGTATTGTTGACCGGATTGTTCAAGATGGTGTGGAGAAAATGAAAGGCCTGGATGCGCAATCACAGGAAATTTCAAAACTTGTATCAGTCATTAAGGATATTGCGGGCCAGACTAATCTATTGGCACTGAACGCAGCAATTGAAGCAGCACGTGCAGGCGAACAGGGCCGCGGCTTTGCGGTTGTTGCAGATGAAGTAAGGAAGCTTGCGGAAGAAGTAACTGTATCAGTAGAAGATATAACTGGCATTGTTTCAAGCATACAGACTGAATCCGCCAATGTCGCAGATTCATTGCAGGGCGGTTATAAGGAGGTTGAGAAAGGCACAAGCCAAATTAAAACAACCGGTGAAACATTTACTGAAATCAGCACTGCAATACATGAAATGGCGGGCAGCATTCAATCAATCACAGAAAAAATGGAAACCATGGCCGGAAAAAGCCAGCAAATGGGTGCAGCCATTGAGGAAATTGCTTCTGTTTCAGAAGAAGCAGCTGCCGGGATTGAACAAACATCTGCTTCATCCCAGCAGACAAGCAGCAGTATGGAGGAAGTATCCCGAAGTTCTGAGGAACTTTCGCAAATGGCAGAAGAGCTTAATAGGCTGGTTGGGAGATTTAAATTGTAGCAGGGGACCGTCGATGTTTTTCATCGGCGGTTTTTTTAATGAAAAAAGACACCTGAAGAAAGACACCTGAATCAGGTGCCTAATAAAATCTCTTAAATCCATCAAAATGCTTCTTATAATAAGAATCTCCCAGGCTTGTAATTTCCACTCCATTGGAGCTGGCATGAATAAACTGGTTATTCCCCAGGTAAAAGCCCATATGAGAAATACCCTGTCTGTATGTATTTTCGAAAAATACTAAATCACCGGGCTGAGGCTGACTAATATAATAAGAGCGGCTGTAGTAGCCGTCTGTTGAATACCTTCCCAGCGCTGATCCGGTTTTATTCAGTACATAATAGATAAATCCGCTGCAGTCAAATCCATCAGGAGCAGTGCCTGCCCACTTGTAAGGGACGCCGATATATTTTTGAGCCTCAGCCAATACAGTTGATACAGAACTATTTTCTTCCTTCACTTCTTCAGCGGGTTTTTCAGTTGACGGCTTCTGGCCTGCTGCGCTTATTATGAGCTTTTGTCCTATTAAAATTAGGTCTGAACTGAGTTTGTTCCATTCTTTTATCTGCTGAACGGTTATATTATTTCTGCTGGCAATCAGGCTTAGTGTATCACCTTTAACAACGGTATAATTGCCAGAACTTCCAGAAGGTGCAGTGGCTGGCGGAGGTGCAGGGGCAGAAGGCTCCTTATCATTATTGCCTGAAGCTGTTTTTGAAACCTTTAAGACTTGTCCAGGATGAATAATATGATGTGTAAGGTGATTCCAGCTCATTAAATCTTTTAAACTGATTTTATGATTCAGAGCAATTTTAGACAAAGAATCGCCTGATTTGACTATATATGTATTGGCTGCACTTGGAATAGCAGGAGCCGGAGCTGGCGGTTTAATAGATGGAACGCTATTTGCAGTGCCGGGCACTTGGAGTGATTGATTAATATATAGGGAATCTGAACTTAATTTGTTAATAGATTTAAGCTCTGTCACAGTGGTTTTATATTTTATGGCTAATTGGAATAAAGTATCTCCCTTTTTCACCACATGTGTATCAGCCGAAGCCTTAGCTGCAAAACCTGAAGAAAGCATAGCCGCGGCTGCTAATGTGACAATCTGTTTTTTCACTTTTTCGATCCACTCCCGTCGACATATTTTAGATAATTTTACCACAAAAGTTATCCAAAAGAATTATATTTTTACATTCTTATACAATATATTTGTAAAAAACAGTTCTGTCGACCTATGTCGAATCGCATGCTGTCAACAGATGAGATCTGATGTCGAAATACCGGTGAATATGTATATAAATAGAAACAAAGAGTATTTAAAGTACTAATTTGCTGAAAATTCATTATTTATATTAGTTAGTTATTGAACGAATGTGATATAGTAAATTTAGTAACAGGTCATAATATTTAGTCACAAATTTTGGAATAGCAAACCATTTGTAATGGAGGTCTAAACTTGTTAACAAATCATCTCGATTTTCGACTGGAGCCTAAGGTAAGGGAATTGTATGAAGAGCACAAAAAACGTGCTGAAAAAATAGACTGGGGCTATCACGAATTTCTCCCATGGGATAAAGCGCAGGATTTCCGGCGTGTTCCTTGGGATAAGAGCCAGGTGACACTTCCGGAGTCCGTCATTACGGCAGTGGAGACAGCGCTATTAACAGAAGTGAATCTCCCATGGTTCACCTCTTATTTGGACCAGACATTTAAAGGTTCATTGAGTGTCATTAAGGAATTTGTGCATACCTGGACAGCGGAAGAGGACCAGCACTCCAATCTGCTTGAAACCTATCTATTAATTACGCGCAATGTCCATCCGGGAAGGCTTCACCAGCTTCATAAGCAAACAGTGGAAAATGGCTGGAATCCTGATTTCCATACGCCTTTTGAAACAATGGTTTATACCTCCATGCAGGAGCTGGCCACCATGGTGTTTTACTATAATGTGGCGAAGGTAGCGGGCCCCCATGATAAGGATTTGAGCAGCTTGCTTAGGAGATTGGCTAAGGATGAGACCCTGCATTATGCTTTTTACAGAGACGTTATAAAATATCATCTGCAATTAGAACCTAATTACTGCTATTACCTCGGGAACGTCATCATGAACTTTAAAATGCCAGGTGCTGTTATGCCGGACTTTGAAGATCGAATGGCTATCATTGCAAAAGAGGCCAACTATGGCCCACTTGAATATTTTGATCAGGTCCTGGATGTCATTATAGAGTATTGGGAGATAGAAAAGCTGAGGCCGATTGCACCTGAAGCAGAGAAAGCAAGACTTGATATTTTAAACTATCATGCTCGCTTGAAAAGAGTTAGGGATCGGTTTTACAGCAAGAAGTAATTTATAGAACCGGCGCGGCTGGTTCTATTTTTGCTGGAAATGAACCGATTTGTGAACGCTGCAAATAAAACCTGTATTTCTGCAAATAGAATAGTTAAACTTGCAAATAGAATAGCTAATCTTGCAAATAGAATGGCTAAACTTGCAAAGAAAATGCAAAATCTGCAAATGACACTCACTATTTCCAATAAAAACTCCTCACCTATAGTTTTGCAGCTCCCTTAATCGGGAAATTACCTCAATAAAACCACTTGGAGGTAAAGATTATGCTTCAATTTATAGAATCCCGCTCTCCCTCTACTATTGCCCTTGCCTTCAATGGCAATGCAACCAAGGAAGATGCAGAAAAACTGGATCAGCACGTGAGAGAAAATTTTAAAGATGGCCAGAAGTTCAATATTCTGGCCATAATGACGGATGTAGACGGGACCACTTTCCAAGGTGCCACGGAAGGACTGGAATTTGATATTAAAAGGTGGAAACAGTTTAATAAATTCGCTGTTGTCAGTGATAAAGACTGGATAGGCACTATATCAAAGCTCACGAACTACCTGCCTGGGATCAAGGTTGAATACTTTGAAGGCCATCAGCTGGAAGAAGCTTGGTTGTGGATTAAAGAATAGTTCCAAGTAGAACCCGAAAGTAATGCGACCCACATAGTTGAATAAATTGTAAATTTAGAGAGCTGCCCCAAATTATCCGGCAGCTCTGTTTTGTTTTAATATAGTGGTGATGAAACTTCTTACTTAACTCTGTAACCCTCTTATAGCTTGAACGGATGGAAATCTATTACTATTTTCATATTTGCAGTGAAAAGGGTTGTTTCTTTTTACTTATTTTTCCTTTTGGAAAAGGGTGAATAGTTAGTAAGGTAGAATAAAGCCAAATGTAAGTGTTTTCTGTATATTCAGAATAATAAACATGGCAACGAAAAGGGGGAGTCTTGCTCGGATAAAATTCACTTTGTTTATAGGAATTGATTGGTTTAGGAGAATATTTTAAGGCTGTAATAACTTTTGCAAGAAAAAAATTTTAGGAGGCGTAGGCATGTTCAATAGTAAAACTTTGTTTGTTTTTGTTTTATTGTTAGCCATGTTGATTCCCAGTCTTTCTTTTGCCGATAATATTACACCGCCAAAATCGGGCAACAGCCAGATCATTCATGAAAGCTTTAGTTCTGAAACCTTGGGGCGGGATTATAATTACAATATCTATTTGCCAGGCGAATATAAAAATTCAGGTGAAGAATATCCTGTTCTGTATCTTCTCCATGGATCTGGAGGAAACGAATATGATTGGGTACAAAACGGGAATGTAAAGAAAACAGCTGATAAATTGATTTCGAAAGGAGTCATACCTCCATCGATTATTGTCATGCCGGGCAGCAAAAGCTGGTGGGTTGATGGCCACAATGAAGCTGCAGAAAATGCATTCATCAATGACTTGATCCCTCATATTGATGAAACCTGGAGAACGATTGAGGAAAAAGAAGGCCGAATGGTTGCGGGTCTATCAGCTGGAGGCTATGGAACCGTTAACTTTGTTTTAAAACATCCTGAAATGTTTGCTGCAGGAGCAGCCTTAAGCCCTGCGGTTTATGTACCTGAGCCTCCAAGCCATTCATCGGGAAGAACGCACCCCACCTTCCAAAAGGATGGACAGTTTGACCCTGAGAAATGGGCTGAATTGAACTATACACAATATATCGATGCCTACAAGCAAAAGGGTATTAAGGTACCTTTATACATCAACTCCGGAGACCATGATACATTTGATATCGCTTACCATGCTGCTGTTCTTTACCAGAATCTAAGAGAGCACCAGCCTGAGCTCGTTGAATTTAGAGTGGTAGATGGCGACCATGAATGGAGGGTCTGGAGAGAAACCTTGCCGGAAGCGATGGAGTACATGTATCAATTTATAGAATAGTATAAAGGAGAATGACAGTGTCATTGTTAAAATATCCATTGATTTACAATTGACACCTGCCTATTTTTCTGAAATAATAATAGATAACTAAATACTGGTACCTTTAAATCAGTCCCGTGAGGCTGACAAGGACAGCGGAAGTATGATGCCAATGGGTGAGGTGCAGCCTGCCCATGGGTTCTTCATGCAGGAAAAGGCTTCTTGTCGGAAAACGGCGAGAAGCCTTTTCTTTTTCCATCCCCCTACTATCGAAAATCCTTCGGTACCAGTCCAAAAAATGAATGGAGGAATTGGTATGAAAAAAGTAGATTTGGATTTTTCGTTAGAGGCGGTACCCCAGGGGCATCGCAACGGTTTTTGGAAAATGCTTTTGGTGATGCTCGGTCTGACCTTCTTCTCAGCCAGCATGTGGTCAGGCGGAACACTTGGAACAGGATTAACGTTTATTCAATTTATCGGGATCGTTCTCGCAGGCAACTTGATTTTAGGTGCTTATACAGGAGCCCTTGCTTATATCGCTGCAAAAACTGGCTTATCAACACACCTGCTTACCCGCTATGCCTTCGGTGAAAAGGGATCTTACCTATCATCCTTTTTGCTGGCTGCGACTCAGGTTGGGTGGTTTGGCGTCGGGGTAGCGATGTTTGCGCTGCCGGTTCAGAAAGTAACAGGAATTGATGCGTATCTCCTGATTGCAGTTGCAGGTCTGCTGATGACAGGCACAGCCTTCTTTGGCATGAAGGCACTGGCAATCCTGAGTTTCGTAGCTGTCCCTTTAATCACTATTCTAGGAAGCTTCTCGGTTTTTAAAGCGACAGAAACAGCAGGCGGCCTGGAAGGGCTTATGCAATATCAGCCAACTGAGGCCATTAGTCTGGCAGCGGCTTTAACCATTTGCGTAGGTTCATTTATCAGTGCAGGTACGCTGACTCCAGACTTCGCGCGATTCTCAAATACAAAGCGTTCAGCAGTAGTATCAACAGTCATCGCCTTCTTCATCGGAAATTCTATCATGTTCCTCTTCGGTGCAATCGGTGCGATCGCAACAGGGCAATCTGATATCTCAGAAGTCATGTTCATCCAAAAGCTGATTTTCCCGGCAATTCTGGTTCTTGGCTTAAATATCTGGACAACGAACGATAACGCTTTATATGCATCAGGCTTAGGGTTTGCGAGCATCTTAAAGATCCGAAAAGGAAAGGTTGTCATCTTCAACGGGATTGTGGGAACAATTGCGGCCATGTGGCTGTACAACAACTTTGTCGGGTTCCTGACGATTCTGGGATCGACGCTGCCGTCAATCGGGGCTATCATCCTAGCAGATTACTTTATCGTGAATCGCGGAGAGTATAAGAAGTTTGCAGATATGAAGTTTAAGGCGGTTAACTGGATCGCCATCCTGGCCTGGGCAGCCGGCGTAGCTGCGGCAAATTTTGTACCGGGAATCCCGCCCATCAACTCACTTTTAGGATCAGCCGTAGTATTTGTCCTAGTATCAAAACTGGCTGCTTCTTTACAAGGCAAAAATTCAGTCAGGGAAGGGGAATTAAGAAGTGATTATTAAAAATGCAAAACTAAGAGGCCGGGAAGGCTTATGGAATATAGCGATACAAGGCGGAAAGATTCATAGCTTATCACAAGGGGAAGTGGAAGCAGGTCAGGGAATCCTTGATGCTGAAGGATCCCTGGTGTCGGCACCCTTCATCGAGCCCCATATTCACCTGGATACTACCCTGACAGCAGGCGAGCCGGAATGGAACCAGAGCGGAACATTATTCGAAGGCATCCAAAGATGGGCACAAAGAAAAGAAACCCTGACACATGAAGATGTAAAAACAAGGGCCAAAACGGCACTAAAATGGCAAATTGCACAGGGTATCCAGCATGTCCGCACACATGTGGATGTAACAGATCCCAGTCTGACTGCTTTAAAAGCACTTTTGGAAGTAAAAGAAGAAATGGCTGACTATGTGGATCTCCAGCTTGTAGCTTTTCCGCAGGAGGGAATTAATTCTTATCCAAGCGGCGCTGAGCTCATGGAGGAAGCGCTGAAAATGGGGGCAGATGTGGTAGGAGGCATTCCTCATTTCGAGTTCACAAGGGAGTACGGCGTTGCTTCTATGAAAACGGCCTTTGATCTTGCTGAAAAGTATGACCGCCTTGTCGATATCCATTGCGATGAAATCGATGATGAACAGTCGCGCTTTGTGGAAGTTGTAGCTGCGGAAGCCTATGAACGCGGATTGGGCAGCCGGGTAACAGCCAGCCATACAACGGCAATGGGCTCGTATAATGATGCTTATACCTACAAGCTGTTCAGACTGTTAAAGCTATCAAACATTAATTTTGTCGCGAACCCGCTCGTAAACATTCATCTGCAGGGGCGCTTTGATACGTATCCGAAGCGCAGGGGAATTACAAGAGTAAAAGAACTGCTCGAAGCAGGACTTAACGTAAGCTTCGGCCATGACGATATCTTCGACCCTTGGTATCCGCTTGGCACCGGCAATATGCTGCAGGTGCTCCACATGGGCATTCATGTGTCACAGCTGATGGGCTATGAGCAAATTGTTAACTCCTTTGACCTGATTACAAATAACAGTGCCAAAACATTAAACATTGAAGAGAAATATGGAATTGCAGCCGGAAAACCGGCTAACCTGATCATTCTTGATGCGGAAAATGAGTATGAAGTGATCAGGCGTCAGGCTGCTGTCAGGTATTCTATAAGAAATGGAAAAGTAATTGCCGAAACGAAACTCAGCCAGACATCTGTGATGTTTGGGGAGGCAAAAGAGAATGTGAACTTTCATAAATTATAGATGAAAGACTGGCTCAGGCTGACTGGGTCAGTCTTTTTATGTTGTGAGGGAAATGAAATTTATTTTTATATTAATAGTTTTCTTTAACTATTAAACGTAAAAAAAATTATTATAAAACACAGGAATTGGATGTAAACGTTTACAAATAGAGTAACAAAGGATAAATCCCGATCCTATATATTTCGACTCTAAAAATATAGTAGAATATTTCGCTAATCTAAGATATACTAATTTTTATTAAAAAATACGAAAAATCTAAAAATAAATTCTAGTCAGTTATTTTGCTTTTTACTAAGGGAAATAGCGGGCTGAACTCCTTCAGCTCCGCTTACATAAAAACACAAGGGGGAAAATACAGATGAAAGGAAAGTCTTCACTAGTTTTAAGCATTTTACTGATTCTTTCATTGCTGCTTTCAGCATGTTCCGGCAGCGGTGAAGAAGCTTCAGGCGGCGGCAGCAGTAATCCAAAAGAGGGAGGTTCATTAATTTATGCCCGCGGTGCTGACGCTATTGGGCTGGACCCAATCAATGTAACAGATGGAGAATCCATCCGTGTAACAAGCAATATCTTTGAAACATTGTTTGTATATGACGAAAATCTTGAAGTCCAGCCAGGATTAGCGGAGTCTTACAAAGTCTCTGATGATGGAATGACCTGGACCATTACCCTTAAAAAGGACATTAAGTTCCAGGATGGAACAGATTTTAATGCAGATGCAGTCGTGTTTAACTTCGACCGGTGGATGGATCCACAAAACCCCTACCATAAAGGGGATTTTCCATACTATCCGTTCTTATATGGGGGCTTTAAAGGCGATCCAAACCATAAAATCGAGTATGTAAAAGCAGTGGATGAATCGACAGTTGAGTTTAAATTAACTGAAAAGACAGCTCCGTTTATCAGCTACTTAGCTATTCCTATGTTTGGAATTGCCAGTCCGGCCGCGATTGAAAAGCACGGTGACAAGTTCTCTGAAAATCCGGTAGGAACAGGTCCTTTCGTATTTGATAGCTGGAAGCACAATGACAAAATAGTACTGAAGAAAAATGAAAATTATGCAGGTGAAGGGCCATATCTTGATGAGCTGATCTTCAGGGTTATCCCTGAGAATTCTTCACGCCTGACTGCACTTCAAGCTGGTGAGGTGGATATCATCGATGGCTTAAACCCCGATGATGCGACAACTATAGAAGCTGATTCACAGCTTAGTCTTGTAAAGCGCCCAAGCTTTAACATTGGCTACATGGTTCTCAATACGCAAATGGAACCTTTCGATGATGTAAAAGTACGTCAGGCAGTCAATATGGCCATTGATAAACAGGCCATTGTGGATGCATTTTATAATGGATATGCCGAAGTAGCAAAAAATCCATTCCCATCTGTGCTTTGGGGCTATAATGACAGCATTGAAGACTACAAATTCAATGTGGAAGAAGCGAAAAAACTATTGGCGGAAGCAGGATATCCAGATGGATTCAAGACCCAGCTTTGGGCGATGAGCAACCCAAGACCGTATATGCCACAGCCAATGAAGGTAGCAGAAGCCATCCAGTCAGATCTGAAGAAAATCGGCATTGAAGCCGAAATCGTTACCTATGAATGGGCAACGTATCTTCAAAAGTCAGGAAACGGGGAGCACCCAATGGGATTATACGGCTGGACAGGTGTAATGGCCGATCCGGATAACTTCCTTTTCCCGAATCTGAGTGCAACCAATACGGATAAACCTGCCAGCAACCGTGCGTTCTATGAGAACGACGAATTCACGAAGCTTTTGCAGGATGCCCGTGTAACATTTGATCAGGACGAACGTGCAAAGCTTTACCAGCAGGCACAGGAAATTTTCCACAAGGATGCCCCATGGGTGACTCTTGCACATACAACACCGCCAATCGCAATGGCGGGCTATGTCCAGGGATTCACTGCACACCCAATGGAGGATGATGATTTTACAAAGGTTTACCTGACGAATTAACAGGGACGAGGGGACAGGTTCCTTGTCCCAAGGAAGGACTTTGGGGACAGTTAACCTGTCCCTGTGTCCCCGTTTTCAAATCTAAGGGAGGGTTTCGCTGTGTATGAATTATTGAAAGGCCTGTGTGATATTGTGGGTCCCAGCGGTTTTGAACAGGATGTTCAAAGATTTATCTTAAATGAAGTGAAGGATTATGTGGATGAATACCACGTCGATCCGGTAGGAAACCTGATTGTGAAAAAGAAAGGGAATAACCCGGATTTCCCTTCTTTAGTCATTGCAGCTCACACCGATGAAATTGGGTTTATTGTCAAAAAGATTGAGAACAATGGGTTAATTCGATTTGAAAAATTAGGCGGATTCGATGACCGTATTCTTTTATCATTGCCAGTTAAGGTCCGTTCTGAAAAAGGCACTGTGGATGGAGTGATTGGGACCATTTCAGCCCACTATGTGAAATGGGATGATCCAAAACGCATTTCCAGCCACCGAGATCTTTATATTGATATCGGAGCCCGTACGGCAGAAGAAGCTATGGAAATGGGAATCAAGGTTGGACAGCCCATCAGCTATGGAACAGAGTTCAAAAAAATAGGAAATAACCGTGTTATTGGCAAAGCCTTGGACGATCGGGCAGGCTGCGCACTATTGATCCGCTTACTTCAAAACATCGGAGGAAATGGTGCACAGCACGGCGACATTTACGGGGCTTTTACTGTTCAAGAGGAAGTAGGATTGAGAGGGGCTTCCGTTGTATCTGCTGCCGTAGATCCTGACTTTGCACTGGCACTTGATACTACGCCAACCAGCGACACATTTGATGTCCTGATGACAGGCACGAGAAACCTTGGCAGCGGACCTTGCATCAAAATCGCTGATAAATCACTAATTGCCCACCCGCTTGTCACGCAGCACCTCGAAAAAGTGGCAGCAGAAGGGAATATTCCGTATCAGCATGAAGTCTTCATGGGAATCGGAACGGATGCCGGAGCCATACATATGACAAATAAAGGCGTCACAACGGGGGTGATCTCGATCCCGTCCCGCTATACACATACACCAATTGAAGTGGTCGACCTGGATGATATGGAGAACTCCTACAAATTGCTGCACGACTTTGTTGTGACATTGGATCAGCTGAAGGGAAAGACGTTTTTAGATACATAATCATATAAGATAAGACAGGGGGATCAAGCTCTCTGTCTTTTTTTTATAAAAGCAGCCGTGCGAGACGGCCTATTTGCGGAATTCTCCCCTCTATATGCAGGTTTGGTTATTCTATTTGCAGATTCATGCAATCTATTTGCAAAATGAGCTTCTCTATTTACAGGTTTCCCGTTTCTATTAGTAATGTTCACATTCACTGGGCAAGGGACAGTCAACCTGTCCCCCAAGCAGCGGCCTGGCAGGGATTGATCTCTCAGTCATTTTGTTAAAATCAATCAAACGTTTGATTGATTTTTCAGCTGAAAACAAATGAATATTTTAACAATTTATAATTTTAAGTTGAAATTACAGCGCTTACATAGTATATTGAATACGTATTCAAAAAGTAGAAATTTCAGAAAGTTGGTGAGCGATTGGAGAGAATAGCTGTATTGGGGTGCGGCACGATGGGCCATTCCATTGCGCTTAATGCGGCCTGGGCCGGACTGAGTGTGAAAATGCAGGGCATCAGCGACGCCGACCTGGAACAGGGCTGGACCAATATGCTGAAAAAGCTCGAGGTTATGCTCGATAACGGTATTTTATCCGATTCGGAAGCTGCCCAAATTCAGGAAAATATTAAAATGACCGTATCTGTTGAAGAAGCGGTCACGGATGCTACTTTTGTAATTGAAGCTGTACCGGAAAACATTCAATTAAAGATTGACTTATTTAAGCGTCTTGACGCTCTTTGTGCTCCCGATGTCATTCTGGCCAGCAATACTTCCGGTCTCAGTCCAACAGAGATTGCTTCTGAGACAGCATATCCTGAACGGACAGTGGTGACACACTTCTGGAATCCGGCTCATCTGATTCCTCTCGTCGAGGTCGTTCGCGGTGAGAAGACTGGCGATGAAGCAGTGGAAAGATCTTTTCAGCTTTTAAAGCAAATGAAGAAAAAGCCGATTGAAGTGAAAAAAGAGGTTCCCGGTTTTGTCGGCAATCGCCTTCAATATGCACTCTTTCGCGAAGCCCAGTATCTTCTGGAGGAAGGCATCGCGAGCAAAGAAGATATTGATGATGCCGTTACTTACGGCATTGGACGCAGGCTGCCGGTTTCAGGCCCATTGATGACGGCCGATATGGGCGGACTGGATGTCTTCTCGGCCATCTCTGATTATCTGTTCCAGCATTTATCAAGTGCTGAGGGATCCCTGCCGATTTTAAAGAAGCTTGTAGAGGAACAGAAGCTCGGCGATAAAACGGGTGAAGGCTACTACAAGTGGGATGAGGCTTTTTCCAGACAGTACAACCAGGAGAGGGAAGCTGAGCTGATCCGCTTTTTAAAGAAGGATTTAGGAATCCAATTAATCTGATGGAGGAATGTTATGAAGAACTTTCCCGATCTGGAGAATAAATCGGTGCTTGTGACAGGCGGAAGCAAAGGAATCGGAAGGGATATCGCCCTTTCCTTTGCGGAAAACGGAGCGAAGGTAGTAATTGTGGGGAGAAATGAAGAGGCTCTGCAGCAGACAACCGAAGAACTGAGAAAAAAGAATCCTAACAGCTTCTATGTTTCCGCTGATTTAAATAAAGTTTCAGAGATTCAAAGAATGACAGAAGCGGCCGTAGATTATATGGGCTCACTTGATGTGCTGGTCAATAACGCGGGAATTAACCGGGCCAAGCCTGCCATGGAAGTGACGGAAGAAGATTGGGACCTGACGCTTGACACCAATTTGAAGGCAGCCTTTTTCTGCAGCCAGAAAGCAGCCGAATATATGATCCCGAATCAATCCGGGAAGATTGTCAACATTGCTTCCCAGATGGCATTTGTCGGCTATTATAAACGTGCGGCATATTGTGCCAGCAAAGGCGGTATGGTGCAGCTGACAAAAGCGCTTGCAGTGGAATGGGCATCTCATGGCATTAATGTAAACGCAGTGGCTCCAACCTTTATTGAAACAGAACTGACTTCGAAAATGTTCGAAGATAAGGAATTCGAAAAGGAAGTCTACAGCAGGATTCCGCTTGGAAAGCTTGCGGATGCCGGGGATGTCTCAGCTGCCACCCTATTCCTTTCTTCCAATTTATCAAAGTTTATAACAGGAGATACGATAAAAGTAGATGGCGGATGGACAGCCATTTAATTTTTTACTGATTTTTGCATACGTATTCAAAAATAAAAACTTGGAGTGATATCAAATGGCAACTTTCTTAAAGCAGGGAAAAAATGATCAAGAGGTACAGGAAGCAGATGTTAAAGTTAGAGAATCGGTAAGCGGGATACTTAAAAATATCGAAGAAAACGGAGATGCAGAGGTCCGCAAGCTTTCCGAGCAGTTTGATAAGTGGTCACCGGAAAAATTCAGATTATCTGAAGAGCAAATCAAGGAAATTGTGGCATCTGTACCTGAACAAACGATCAATGATATCAAGTTTGCACAGGAACAAATCCGCAATTTCGCTGAACATCAAAAAGCAGCATTGCAGGACATTGAAGTGGAAACATTGCCTGGCGTGTTCCTTGGACACAAGAACATCCCGGTAAACAGTGTCGGCTGCTATATTCCTGGCGGACGCTACCCGATGGTTGCTTCCTCCCATATGAGTGTTTTAACAGCGAAGGTTGCAGGTGTTAAGCGCGTGATTGCCTGCACACCTCCAATTAAAGGGGAGATCCCTTCTGCTACTGTCGCAGCTATGCATCTTGCAGGCGCTGACGAAATTTACCTTCTTGGCGGAATCCAGGCGATGGGTGCGATGGCAATTGGAACAGAAACAATTGAACCCGTTGATATGCTGGTTGGACCAGGTAATGCATTTGTTGCGGAAGCAAAGCGTCAATTATACGGCAGAGTGGGAATCGACCTGTTTGCAGGCCCAACTGAGGTTCTTGTCATAGCGGATGAAACATCCGATGCTGAAATAATTGCAACGGATTTATTAGGACAGGCTGAGCATGGACCTAACTCTCCGGCATGCCTGATTACAACTTCAGAGAAACTGGCGAACGAAACAGTGGCAGAAATTGAACGCCAGCTGGAGACTCTTCCAACAGCAGATGTTGCGGGCGCGGCATGGAAAGATTATGGTTCTATCATTCTTGTAGACAGCCTGGAAGAAGCCGTAGTGGAAGCGGATAAATTGGCTTATGAGCACGTGGAGGTTTTAACTGAGGATCCAAACTACTTCCTTGAAAACATGACAAACTATGGTGCGCTTTTCCTTGGGCCGGAAACGAACGTTGCTTACGGGGATAAAGTCATTGGCACAAACCATACGCTTCCTACTAAAAAGGCAGCACGCTACACTGGAGGACTATGGGTTGGAAAATTCCTGAAAACGTGCACTTACCAGAGAACAACACCTGAAGCAAGTGCAAAGATTGGTGAATATGCATCCCGTCTATGTGACCTTGAAGGCTTTAAGGGACACCAGGCACAGGCTGATCTTCGCGTGAAGCGCTACAGCAGCCTCGTGAAGTAAGCAAAATCTGTTATAATTTCTCTGTCTAGATTCAGGCAGGAGGAACATGCGTTGAAAAATAAAAAAGTGACAGCCATGGATGTCGCCCGGCTGGCAGGCGTTTCCCAATCGAGCGTGTCCAGGGCTTTTAGTGAAAATTCAAGTATCTCATCAAAAAAGAAAAAGCTTATTCTGGAGGCTGCTGAGCAGCTGGGATATCAGCCGAATGCCATTGCCCGCGGCCTGATCACGAATCAGTCCCGCATCATTGGGATTGTCATGCGGAATATCCAGAACCCTTTTTATCCGGAAATCCTCGATAAGTTTTACAGCAGGCTGGCTGAAAAAGGGTACAAGGTAATGTTTATCAACTCCCAGAATAACGAAATCCAAGAGGATGAAGTGAGCCATTTAATTGAGTACAGCGTTGAGGGAGCAATCATCACAGATGCGCTATTGACCTCTTCGACTGTGCAGAAGTTTACCCGCAATGGCATCTCGGTCGTCCTGTTTAACCGATATGTGAACGATTCCTTAAGCAGTGCTGTTGTGTGTGATAACTTTGCTGCCGGTAAAAGGATAGGGCACTACTTGATAGAAAAAGGACATGAAAATCCCGCCTTTATCTCCGGACCGATGAATACATCAACAACAGTGGATCGGAAAAATGGGTTCCAGGAAGCTTTGAAAGAACACGGCATCTCTTCCTTTTTAACCGAAAACGGCCTTTATTCGTATGATGGAGGATTTGCAGCAGCGGAAAAATTGCTGGAACAGGATAAAAAGATAGATGCCATCTTCTGTGCAAATGATATATCCGCTTTTGGTGCAATGGATTATCTGAAAAAATGGGGTATCAGAATCCCTGAGGATATTTCTGTCATAGGCTTTGACAATGTGGCTATGTCAGATTGGTCTTCCTATGAATTAACCACCTGGCATCAGCCGGTTGATGAAATGGTCGATTATTCGATAAACCTACTTTTGGAGCATATTAACGGGGACACGGACGCCCCTGAAATCCAAAGAATAGAAGGGCATTTGGTGGAAAGAGGATCAGTAGCGGACAGAAGGTGATGAAGTGAAGGCAGGGGTTATAGTAAAACCAATTTTACATCTTTGAAATTCGATAAGTGTCTAGCTCCAGGCGCCATCGGATCTCGGGTCTAAGCCAATCCGTCCAAAAGGTTAAAGAACAACCTTTCAGCCGGCTTGTCTTATGCTTGAGGCCCGCAGGACAAGGAAGGCTTCGTCAGCATTGCATCGCACGACCGAAAGCGGCAGC